>NZ_JAIQZM010000002.1:0-50967 GCF_023333595.1 Argonema galeatum A003/A1 | reverse complement strand
TGCAAGGTAATCCGATTGGTTCACCTTTTGTGGGGCATGAGGATTCTGTCACTTCTGTTGCCTTTAGTCCAGATGGGGAAATGATTGTCAGTGGTAGTAATGACAAGACATTGCGGTTGTGGAATTTGCAAGGTAATCCGATTGGTTCACCTTTTGTGGGGCATGAGGATTCTGTCACTTCTGTTGCCTTTAGTCCAGATGGGCAACTTATTGCCAGTGGTAGTAAAGACAAGACATTGAGATTATGGGATCTCCAAGGTAATCCCATTCGTTCACCTTTTGTCTGGCATGAGGCTTCTGTCAGGTCTGTCGCCTTTAGCCCAGATGGGGAAATGATTGTTAGTGGTAGTAAAGACAAGACATTGAGATTATGGGATCTCCAAGGTAATCCAATTCGTTCACCTTTTGTGGGGCATGAGGATTTTGTCACTTCTGTCGCCTTTAGCCCAGATGGGGAAATGATTGTCAGTGGCAGTCGTAACAAGACAGTGCGGTTGTGGAATTTGCAAGGTAATCTCATTGGTTTACCTTTTGTGGGGCATGAGGATTCTGTGAATTCTGTCGCCTTTAGTCCCGATGGGCAACTGATTGTCAGTGGCAGTGGTGACAGGAGATTGCGGTTGTGGGATTTACAAGGTAATCTCATTGGTTTACCTTTTGTGGGGCATCAGGATTCTGTCTTTTCTGTCGCCTTTAGTCCAGTTCGCGAAGCGTTCTCCAAAGAATTTGGGCAATTGATTGTCAGTGGCAGTAATGACAGGAGATTGCGGTTATGGGATTTGCAAGGCAATCCCATTGGTTTACCTTTTGTGGGGCATGAGGATCATGTCAGATGTGTCGCTTTTAGTCCCGATGGGCAACTGATTGCCAGTGGCAGTATGGACAAGACCTTGCGGTTGTGGGATTTGCAAGGTAATCCGATTGGTTTACCTTTTGTGGGGCATAAGGGTTCTGTCTTTTCTGTCGCCTTTAGTTCGGATAGGGAAATGATTGTCAGTAGCAGTGGGGACAAAACCGTGCGGCTGTGGGATCTCCAAGGTGAACCAATCGGATTACCTTTTGTGGGGCATGAACGTTCTATCTATTCTGTCGCCTTTAGTCCAGATGGGGAACTGATTGTCAGTGGCAGTAGGGACAAGACTTTGCGATTGTGGGATCTCCAAGGTCATCCCATTAGTTCACCTTTTGTGGGGCATGAGGATTGTGTCTATTCTGTGGCTTTTAGCCCAGATGGGCAACTGATTGTTAGTAGTAGTAGGGACAAGACCGTGCGGTTGTGGAATCTCCAAGGTGATCCCATTGGTTCACCTTTTGTGGGGCATGAGGCTTCTGTCGGGTCTGTCGCCTTTAGTCCAGATGGGCAACTGATTGTCAGTGGGAGTGATGACAAGACCGTCCGGTTGTGGAATTTACAAGGTGATCCCATTGGTTCACCTTTTGTGGGGCATGAGGCTTCTGTCCATTCTGTCGTTTTTAGTCCCGATGGACAAATGATTGTCAGTGGTAGTAGGGACAAGACCTTGCGGTTGTGGCAAGGCGGCGGTTGGCGAGAGTGGTTAGAAGTTTGCTGTAATCGATTACGTTACCATCTCATCTTCAAAAATCCTCAAACGGAAGTAGAAAAAGCCGCCTGCGAAGTCTGCCAAAAATATGTTTGGAGCAAAAACGCTCCAGTTGAGTAAGTTTTCTCTCAATCATCAACCTCAGAATCTCATCAATGAATCTTTGAACCTCGTTAACGAGAAATAATACCTCTCCCGTGAGTCATCACCCGCCGCAGACTTAAGTCTGAGGCTAATAGCGAAAGTCCACTGAAGTGGACTGAAGAGAAGTTTTTAGTCCACTTCAGTGGACTTCAGCTATTAGCCTGGGATTTTAATCCCAGGCGGATGCGGGGACAAATGCTTTTCTACAGGGCGATCGCAAAAATCTGCTGTGGCGATAAACTGAACTGAGGAAAGGTCGGGGAAATAATTGGAGTGTTTTCCGTAAATCGATTCATCTGATATTCTCCGTCCTCCAAATTACAAACAAAAAATGTAGGTTGCTTGGGATTGCCGATGAATTTTTTCGGCCCTAATGCTGCATAATCGACAATCCAATATTCCTCAATTCCCATTTCTTCATAATCTCGAAGTTTATTGTAGTAATCGTCACGCCAATTACTTGAAACAACTTCAACAATTAATTTGACTGAATCAGGATTTTGGATAATCGATTCGCTTTCCCATCGCGGTTCAACTCCCAGAAGTTCTTGGTTCAAAACGATGATATCCGGCTCATAACCCGATCGATCGCGTTTAGGTTTGACAATCGATTCTCTAGGAATAGTCCAAATGCCGCCTTTACTCATCTGCCTAATAACTATCAATAGTTGCTCGATAAGGGAACCTGTTAGATTTGAATGTTTTCCCTTTGGCTTAGGCATTTCGATAATTACTCCGTCATGCAGTTCGTACCGGACTTCTGAGTTTTCGGGATACCAGCTTATAAATTCATCAAAGCTGTATAGTTTAGGTTCAGCTTGGGCTTGAGTCATAGGTGTTTTTTAGATGATTTTGAGCGTTTGTAAAATAATTTATCGCAAATTTGGCCTACACTGCTTCCTGTGATGTTTTAGCTTGTTGAATTGTTTCTAATCCAGATATAATCCAGAAATTGCCAAGTCATTTACCGCCTGTAACACACCATCTTTCTTATCAGTAGAAAGTGCATCTAAAGCGACTGTTGCACGGTGATTAATTTTAATTTGATCCAAAGTATCTTTCATTTAAGTATGCTCCAACAAGCAACTAATAATTCAAAGTGATATATTATATATTAGCATGACTCAGAAAATCTTGCCCTAAATATTAAAATCAGCCACTCCAACCAATAAACGGCTATGGTACAACAACTGACCGCCGAAACTACCCCAGATATCATTTACCCAGATAGCGACGGACAACCAATGGCAGACAACACCAAACAATTTCGCTGGATTGTTGTGATTAAAGAAAATCTCGAAATTTTGTTTGCCAACAACGATGATGTCTTTGTCGCCGGAGATCTTCTTTGGTATCCTGTTCAAGGAAATAATACCATTCGCCTAGCACCTGATGCAATGGTCGTCTTTGGCAGACCAAAAGGTGACAGAGGTTCCTACAGACAATGGTCAGAAGATAACATTCCTCCCCAAGTCGTCTTTGAAATCCTCTCTCCCGGAAATCGCGCTGGAAAAATGTTGCAAAAGGCGATATTCTACCAACGCTATGGCGTTGAAGAATATTACATTTATGACCCAGACGATGTAGAATTAACAGGCTTTATCAGTTATGGCGATTTATTAGAACCAATTGAACAAATGAACGGGTGGGTAAGTCCACGTTTAGGTATTCGATTTGAACTCAAAGAGGATACCCTGGAAATTTATCGCCCTGATGAACAAAAGTTTCTCACTCCTGTTGAATTGGATAGACTCAGAGAACAAGAGCGTCAACGGGCTGAACAGGAACGAGAAAGGGCTGAACAGGAACGAGAAAGGGCTGAACAGGAACGAGAAAGGGCTGAAAATGCTCTAGCCCAACTCGAACAAGAAAAAACCCTGCGAGAACAAGAACAACAGCGCTACCAAGCTTTGATAGACAAACTGCGAGAACAAGGAATTGACCCAGAACGGTTGTAATCGATACAGCCCCATCACCTTCACAATTCTTTATTTTCCCCTCTTCCTCCGCTAGCTGACACAGGTCACACAATCCAATAGGCTGATAAAAGTGGCAATTTTTCCATAACTCAGTTCTACCCACCAACAAAAGTGGGTATTTTTAAGCGAATACATATCAAGCGCACTTTGTCAACAACTAGGTATCAGTCAAATGTCTTTCAAAATCATCGAAAATTTTGATGGCAACTTCACTCTTGAGCCAGAGGCTAAAGAAACTTTATTTGATTTACTAAAAGCTGAAGCCTTTCTTCAGCAAATCGCCGAACAGGTGAAATCGGAGCAGGTTGAGTTCACAGAATTACTATTTCAACCCGTTCCGTACAGCAGCGCCACCCCCAAAGGAATGTCAGCGGAATTCGAGCCATATTACGAATCTTCCGAACACGCTATCATCAACGTTCCGCCTAATTTCATGTTCAAAGCCAAGATTTTCAAACCCAGCCGACTCTGTGCAATTTATCGCAAAATCGGATAATAAAATCGCTGAATTAAAACAATGCTCAACTCCCAATACCGATACAAACCCCGGCTTAAGTCGCCCACAGAAAATTTTTTCCTTATTTGAGCGACCCGGATTTATCGGGTCAACCCAAAATCCAAAATCCAAAATCTAAAATCGAATGACAACTCAAACAGATATTACCTCTCTCGCTAGCTTAGAAGATATTCCCTATCTGGATGAAGCTGGCAAATTACCTGATATGTTGCAGGGAAAAATTGGGGTATACGCAATTTTCGACAGAGAAAAAGTGCTGCAATTTGTCGGCTATTCTCGCGACGTTTATCTCAGCTTGAAACAACACCTTGCCCGTCAGCCACAAAATTGTCACTGGCTGAAAGTCCAAACAATTGAACGCCCAAACAGAACAATCTTAGAAAATACCCTAAATGCTTGGATTGCCGAAAATGACGCCACCCCATCTGGGAACGGCGAAGATAAGCAAAAATGGACAGAATCCATAGATGTCAAACCTTTGATGACAGATGAGGAAAAGGCGAATTATGAGAAGACATCGTGGGATGAAGTGGCGCAAGCAAAAGTGTTAAAAAATGTCGCTCGACGAGTCGAAGCGGAAATTTTAGCACAGGTAAAATCCCGTGGTTGCCAAGAGGAAATTCGCTTTAATCCGAAACTCAAAGACAGCGGTTTACTCGATCTAAAATAGTAGCCATGACCCTAAAGCTTTTGAACAATCGCTATCAACTCGTCCAAGCGCTGGCAACTGGCGGGTTTGGGCAAACTTTTCTGGCGGAAGATACCCACCTGCCTTCTCGCCGTCGCTGCGTGATTAAGCAACTCAAACCAATAGGGAATAATCCCAAGGTTTACCAACTGGTTCAAGAGCGTTTCCAGCGAGAAGCGGCAATCTTGGAAAAACTGGGCAATTCTAATGACCAGATTCCCGATTTATACGCCTATTTTGAAGAAGCGGTACAATTCTATCTGGTTCAAGAATGGATTGAGGGTCAAACTTTAACAGAAAAGATACAAGCAAAAGGTACGCTGAGGGAATCCAGCGTCCAAGATATTCTAGTCAGTATTTTGCCGGTCATCGATTATATTCACAGCCAGGGTATCATCCACCGAGATATCAAACCTGACAATATAATTTTGCGACAACGGGATGGTAAACCCGTTTTAATTGACTTCGGCGCAGTCAAAGAAACGATGACTACGGTGGTAAATGCCCAAGGCAATCCTACTAACTCAATGGTGATTGGCACCCCTGGTTTTATGCCTTCGGAACAGTCAGCAGGTAGACCTATCTACTCTACTGATTTGTACAGCTTAGGGCTAACTGCCATCTATTTGCTGACCGGAAAATTGCCGCAAGAATTAGAAATAAACCCGCAGACAGGTGAGTTTATCTGGCGTCAAAATGTGCCAAATATTAACTCTAACTTAGGGGCGGTTTTAGATAAGGCGATTCAGTCTCATCCACGCGATCGCTATTCTACCGCCCGCCAAATGCTCGACGCCTTACACAGTAACCTTTCTCCCGTTGCTGGCGTTCCACTTTCCCAGCAAGCAACAGTAGCGGTATCCCCAGGCGGCGCATCCACCCAACCAGTTCAAATTGCCAATCCCTCTAACCGTTCCGGCGAGTGGAAAAAAGCAGCGATAATTGCAGGCGGGATCGTTGGCGCTGCGTTTATCATTGGGATTGCGATCGCCAAAGTCCGCCAACCAACCCCACAACAACCCGTAGTACAAAAAAATACTTCGCCCCCTATTCTGAGTTCTCGCACTCCCCTACCATCTCCTGCTTCTCCGCCAACACCCGCCGCTTCTTCTCCCCCTCCCACGGAAGCAACCCCTTCGCGAGAACCAACTCAAGAACCGATCGGGAAAAGCTCATCTGCCAGGATTTTAACCCGTGGAACCGTACCAGCATTTCCTATTGGTACGCCAGAAGACACTGTTAGAAATACATTGGGAAATCCAACCAAAATTACTAAAGGCGTCTGGAAAAATACCCGCGCTGTACTTTATGAAGATTATGTACCGGGTGAAGTTAGCTTAGGTTATTTATTTGACCGAGATACGCAACTTTTGCGCCAAACAGAGGTAGCATTCGATCCCTCGGTAGACTCGGAAAGTATCTTCAAAACTATCAATGAAATGTTAGGCGGTACAGCTTCGCGGGAGATAAAACTACAGTTTGAAAGAGTATATCAAAGGCAATCGAATAGATACTCGTTTCTGACAGGTTCTTTAAAAGGAGTAATTGAGCGAAATAATCGCGATCGCATTTACATAGGCATTTGGGAAGCAGATTTACACTAAATTAGTCATTGGTCAGCGGTCATTAGTTATTGGTAAGTAGATAATTTACAGCGGCTTGCAGCCGAGTGAGGTACGTTACCATTTCGTGAGTTGGGGCGGGCTTCGCCCCTACAATTTGTCTGTACCTCACCCATTCGCAAGCCGCTGTATTTCTGATTACCCATTACCCATTACCCATTACCCCCAAATCAATGACTAATGACTAATGACAAGTAATAAAAAAGAGTCCCAGCGGGACTCCTTAACAACAAGGTAATAACTCCAGCGATTACTTAACCGTAACCTTACCGCCAGCTTCTTCGATCTGCTTTTTGATGTCCTCAGCTTCTTCCTTCTTAACGCCTTCCTTAATCGACTTAGGCGTAGATTCCACCAAATCTTTAGCTTCCTTCAGACCCAGACCGGTGATAGTCCGTACCACCTTAAGAATGCCAATCTTCTTATCGGCAGGAACTTCTTCCAGAATAGCCGTAAATTCCGTTTGTTCTTCTACTGGTTCCGCAGCAGCAGCAGCAGCAGCAGGCATCATCATCATGCCGCCAGCAGGAGCAGCAGCACTGACGCCGAAGGTTTCTTCAATTTGCTTAACAAGCTCGGCAGCTTCCAGCAATGTCAAAGATTTGAGTTGTTCGACAATTTGATCGGTAGTAGCGGTCATTGATAAACTCCTGAGAATTTTTTACAGTTAATTGAGGGAAATGAGATTTTAAATTGAGGAGCAATCCAAAATCTAAAATCTAAAATCAAGCTAAGCGGCTTCGCTTTCGGCGGCACCATTTTTTTCCTTGTCTTTATCGGCCACAGCCTGAAGGCCACGAGCCAGAGAAGCAGGAACTTCGTTGATGGCGATCGCAATTTTGGCAGTCACAGCATTGAGAGCGCCAGCAATCTGAGCCATCAGCTGTTCCTTGGATGGGAGGTCAGCCAGCGCCTTCACATCATCTTGAGACAAGGCGCGACCTTCCATTACACCACCGCGAAGTTCACTCTTCTTGGTAGCTTTTTGGAAGTCTTGGTAAGCCTTGATAGCACCGCTGATGTCTTCCTTAACTAGCAGGAAGGCTGAAGAACCCTTGAGGAATTCTTCCATTGCCTGCCAGTTGGCGTCACCGTCAACGGCAATTCCCATCAGGGTGTTTTTGGTCACTTTGCAAACGGTGCCGGTAGGAAGCAGCCGCCGCCGCAAATTGGTGATATCAGCAACGGACAGTCCTTTGTAGTCGATCACCACTGCCATCTGAGACTCGCTTAAGGTTTGCTTAAGCTCGGTGATAATCGAATCTTTGTCTTCTCGTGTTCTACCCATAAGTGTTTCACCTCCTTAAAGTTGGTGCAGAATCGAAAACTTCGATCGGGGCTCTCTTGCTAGAGGCATTGATAATTCTCGCTTGGACAGGCCAAAGCAAATTAAAAACCCCAGCTTTTGAGCGGGGGTGACGCGATCGCATTTTTCATCGCCTGCCAATCCCACATAAATGGGTCGCAAGCAAAAATGCTATCTTTGGTGTCAACCTCGGCAGGAAATTAAGCTATTAGCTCCTGCTTTCTTTGGCTTTGCCTATTTAGTTTGAAAACACGCCCTAGCCCCTAGTTTTATTGAACTTCGCTGAGTTTCAAGTCCCTCAGCCCGCTGATGTCAACCTCAATCGATGGCCCCATCGTCGAAGATACATATACAGTGCGCCAGTAGCGGCCTTTGGCTCCAGAAGGACGGTTGCGATCGATCGTTTCTTGCAATGCCTTCAGGTTCACCAACAGATCCTGGGTCGAGAAAGATGCCTTGCCAAACAGGATGTGAACAATCCCGGTACGGTCTGCCCGAAACTCTAGTTTACCAGCTTTGAATTCTGCGATCGCCCCTGCCACATCGGCAGTTACCGTACCACCCTTCGGCGAGGGCATCAAACCGCGTGGCCCCAGCAGCTTACCCAGCTTTGCCACCATCGGCATCACATCCGGCGTAGCAATCAGCTTATCAAAATCCATCCTGCCTTTGAGAATTTCGTCGATTAGCTCCTCCGAGCCAACCAAATCTGCGCCTGCATTACTTGCTTCGGTTACTTTTTCACCGCGAGCGATTACCGCCACCCGCACCGTCTGACCAGTTCCCTTGGGCAGTACCACCGTCGTCCGCAGCTGTTGATCCGCGTACTTTGGGTCAATTCCCAGCCGGATGTGGGCTTCTGCCGATTCGGGAAACTTAGCTGTGGCCGTTTCCTTTAACAAATTTAGCGCGTCTAACGGCTCATAGGCCCGAACTTCTACTTTCTTACGCAGATCTTGCATTCTGCGCGATTCTTTTTTCATTCTTTATCTCTCCTGGGGTTCTTAGCGAAGCCTAGCTTCTCCCCCGATAGCGTTAACAACAGTCTTGCACTAATCTGTGACTGCAACACCCATATTGCGGGCGGTTCCTTCCACAATCTTCATGGCTGCGTCAATGTCATTAGCATTGAGGTCAGGCATTTTAGTCTCGGCAATTTCTCTCAATTGCGCCCGCGAAATTGAACCGACTTTCTTGCGGTTGGGTTCGTTTGAACCTCTCTCAACTCCAGCTGCTTTAGTGATTAGAACCGAAGCAGGAGGGGTTTTCAGAATAAACGTGAAACTGCGATCTTCGTAGACAGAAATTTCTACAGGAACCACCATTCCTACTTGGTCAGCCGTTCTGGCGTTGTACTCTTTGACAAACGCCATAATATTCACCCCATGCTGACCCAATGCTGGGCCGACAGGAGGAGCTGGGTTGGCCTTCCCTGCTGGCAAGGCCAACTTAATAATCGCAACAACTTTTTTGGCCATTTATTCTTTAGTTTTGTTTTTGAACCTGATTGAACTCCAATTCCACTGGTGTATCGCGCCCAAAGATGGAAAGCAACGCCTTGAGTTTGCTACGTTCGGGACTTACTTCAATCACCTCGCCTTCAAAGTCTTTGAAGGGTCCTAAAAGTACCAGGATTCTGTCTCCCACAGCCATATCGATTTTGACGACTGGCTCTTGCTCGCGAGTTTGCTTAAAGATTCGTTCTACTTCTGCATTACTCAGCGGCATTGGTTTGACGTGGCCTCGGCCTCTTCCGTAGCGACGTTTTTGTTCAGCCCCTACAAAATTAATCACATTTGGCGTGTTTTTGACAACCTGCCAACTTTCATCGTCCATGATCATCTGGACAAGGACGTAGCCAGGGAAAACTTTTTCGTCGCTTTGATGTCTGCTGCCATCTTTGCGAATCTTGACAGCTGGTGTCTGAGGAATTTCTACCTGTAAAATTCGATCGGCCACATCCAGGGTTTGAATGCGCTGCTCCAGGTTGGTCTTCACTCGCTTTTCACAGCCAGAAGCAACCTGAACGGCATACCAATGGGAGCCTTCTTGACCTTCTTCTGGCGAGTTTTCTGTCAAGAGCGATGTTTCCCGCTGATTCCAATCGCGTTGTCCGTCTGCTGCAAAAGTCATCCGAACACCTTTGTTGATGCCCAACTAAAAAAGTTATCTACTAAATAGATCAGAAGTGCAGAAAGAATCACCATTAAAATGACGGCAGCCGATTCGCTGATTAACTGCTGTCGGCTGGGCCAGACCACTTTATCCAGCTCTTCTTTGGTTCCCTGTAAAAAGTTTACGAGGCTAAATCCAGCTGTTGTTTGTTCAGTCTCTGCTTCGCCTTTTTTTGCCACTGCTCCTTAATCCCCCCTTTCTTCTTTCTATTTATGACTTTTGCCACATAAAATTGACACGAAGCGGAACATCACGGTACTTTCCGGGACACCACTTCAAGTTTCGATCGCTCTTAAACCACCCAAATATACCATTATACACACAAATGGTTTCGATAAGACTTACGCAATGAGCGAATGCTTAAGTTTTATTAGATTTACTTGGGCACTCAGAACCAAAACCACCCCCAAACAAATGTTTGGCGGCGGTTTGTTCTTATTCATTATTATAGCCTGAAGGCAGATACTCCGATCGCAGACAATATTCAAGCGAAAGGCCCAAAACAAAAAACCCAGGTTTTGTGAAAACCTGGGTTTGCTACGCGCCCTGGAGGACTTGAACCCCCGACATCAGGTTTTGGAGACCTGCGTTCTACCAACTGAACTAAGAGCGCACGCTTATTTATCAAGCGATTTCTATCATAACAACATTATGAGAGTTCCGGCAACTAACTCCCATATTTTCGCCAAAACTAGGTCAGGGGCCGATCGAACCGTTGCTTCAGACGAGTGGCCTTGCCTACGCGATCGCGCAAGTAGTAAAGTTTAGCACGACGCACTTGACCGCGACGCACGATCTTGATGCTGGAAATTCGGGGAGAGTGGATTAAAAACACCCGCTCTACACCAACGCCTTGGAAGACGCGACGCACTGTAATCGTCTCGTTAATCCCCCCATTGCGCTTGGCAATCACGACACCTTCGTAAGGCTGTGTCCGCTCCTTACCGCCTTCCTGAATTACTACCCCGACTTTGATGGTGTCGCCTACGTAGATTTGGGGTAAATCTTTTTTTAGTTGTTCGCCTTCTATTGAGCGGATAATTGCTTCAGCATTCATAAACTTTCAAAAAAAACTCACAATTTCTCATTATATATCGATACTTATCTAAAAGTCTAGAGGATTGGTTATCTTACGCTTTTCGCCCCCTGCCCCCAAATCTGGGGGAGAATTACGCCCCCCAACCCCCAAATCTGGGGGAGAAGAAATCTTGTACCCCCCAGATTTGGGGGGTTAGGGGGGCGACTTTACCTCAAATGTAGGGGCAATTCATGAATTGCCCCTACATCAGATCCTTTAGAAGCTAAAGGTCGTCCGCAGCGTTCCCACGTAGATGGTGTCGTTGTTATCGTTGTGTTCTGGATTGAGAATCACAAACGCACCTGGAGTAACGGAGATATTGTCGCTAACTTTAATGCGATAGAAAGCTTCCAGATGATAAGAGGTGTCACTATCTTCACGAGCGCTAATATCATTATCCGTCACTCTAGGCGGCTGACCTGCCACAAAACCAAGCACGTTGCCCTTGCGGCCAAAATCTGCCAAGCCCAGAGTCACGGCATAGTTGATAATGGTTGCATCAGCATCATCCACTCCATCTTCGCGGTGCGCTTGTGTATAACCTCCCCAACCGGAAATGATAAATTTAGAGCTGAGTCGAAAGCTCGCTTCTAGACCGAAGTGATCGGCTGAGGTAGCAACAGTACCAAATGGGGAATTGGCGAAGCTGCTGCCAGTTCCTCCCGAAACGCTGACACCGTTTTGTTGATTGTAGTAGGAGTGTACGTAAGTCAGACCCACGTTAAAAGCTTTACTGGGTCGGATTGATAGCTGAGCCAGAGCAGAATAGCCACCATCAAAGACTCCAAAACCGTCAGAAGGATTATTGGCCTGATTTCTAGGTACCTGGTAGCCCAAAGTTAAACCTAACTTTGAACTAAAGTTGTGTTCTAAGGTAACCCCGGTACCAGCCTCAGTTTGTTTGTAGATGGGGTTGAAGCGCCCAAATCGGGAAATAGAACCTTGGCCTGAACTTTCAAACAGGGGGTTGAAAGTATACATATTGTCATTATATTCACCCCCGATCGCCTCCAAATAAACTTTTGTATTGGAGCCTAGAGGGAACGTATACTCCAAGCGATGCAGGGTGACATCGTTGTTGTCGTCATTGCCATCAAAACCCAAGCGGGTCATGCTCGTACCCGTGACGCCGCCGCTAAATGGGGTAATGTTTCGAGCTTGCAGACGGGTTCTCAAGCGGTCTTTGCCGGTAAAGCTGGTATCCAAGTTCAGACGTACCCGATCGGCGAAGATGACGTTGTCTTGCAACTCCCCACCACCAGCCCTTTCGTCGCCAAACACGCTAGCAAGTGCGAAAATTACTTCTCCTCTAAGTTTGGTGGTAGTGGAGAATTGCTGTGCTTCCAGTCGCGTCGTGCGTGCTTCCAGCCCATCTACCTGACCGCGCAGAGTGTTGATTTCAGCCCGAAATTCCTCTTGCAACCGCCGGAGCCTCTCTATGTCCTCCGTCGTCACTCCGCCACCACCTGCTGCGGCAATCAGTTCTTGAATCCGATTCAAGCAAGAATTTAACCCGGCGGCGAATTCGTAGCGAGTTAAGGCGCGGTTGCCGCGATAAGTGCGATCGGGATAACCTTCAATACAACCGTAGCGCTCGACCAGAGATTGCAGTGCTTGGAATGCCCAGTCTGTAGGCTGTACGTCCCGCAATTGCGAAACAGAAGTCACTTGCTCCAAACCGCTGCTTTGATCGTTGTATTGATTGATTTGATCCAGAGTGCTGTTGGAGTCTTGCTGAGCGTTGCTAGAAGAGCCGTTTCCTGAAGCTGGAACCTGGGCTAACTCAGTACTGTTGCTTGAGATCGGACTGACTTGAAGAGATGCTACTGCATTTGGCTGGTTCTGGGACAGTCCAGATGCGGGTAATTCTGTGGCAGCAGGCGTTTTGTCTTGACCGATCGATCGGGCCGACTCCTCACCTGCTAGGGCCGAGTTAGCTACGAGAATGGTTGCACCCAGAAGTGCGGGACTGAGTTTTAGAGCGTTCCAAAGCATTTTCGACATCTTTGTTGCCTCACACCAAATTTTATTGTACGGAAAAGCCTCAAAATCGACTCAAACAGGTCGCCGAGTATTCCACATACCCGATCGACTTATTGTATCTTTACACGCAACCGATTTGGCGAGCTATGTGTAGGTAAAGTTAGTGGCATATACTACAAGGACGAGCGCGTTCTTCAAATTTTTAAATGCTGTTTTTGCCTCCCAAGAATCAAAAAACGCCCCCGTCGGTTAAGGATGCCCTCTTGTTCAAACTGGTTGAGCAACCGCGTCACCGTTACTCGCGTTGTACAAATGACTTCCGAGAGAGCTTGATGGGTTAATGGCAGTTCGATCAATTTTCCTCCCTCTACTTCGCGACCGAATTTGCGGGCTAACCAGTTTAAAAGTTGCAGCAAGCGAAGGTTAACAGGTCGATTGTGAACGATGCTAAGCAGTTCTTCGCTCTCTTGAGCGTGCGATATCCAGGCATCCATAAATTGATACCAAAGATTAGAAGGTAAGAGACTAACTTCGGCACTTGTTAAGCACTCTATCTGATATGGCTCAAGTCTAGAAAGGGGTTTGCCAACCACATCTCCTGGGCCCCAAAATCCCAGGACGATCGATTTTCCTTCTTCGCTACAAGTCAAAGTACGCACGACTCCACGCTCTATTTTCCATAAGCTATCAGAATGTAGTGGAAGTAAATCGTGGCAGCTGAATGTCCGCTGTTTGAGATTGGTAAGGTTGAGGGGAATAGGAGCAGAGAGCGGCATAAAATTAGGGTTTGGGGTAGGGGCGACAGGAATTTCAAATTTGAGATTTCAGATTTCAAATTTTTAAATTAAACAGGACTTACACAATCGCCCCCCTAACCCCCCAAATCTGGGGGGAAGAAGAAACAAAACTCTTCACCCCCCAGATTTGGGGGGAACAAGACTCTTCACCCCCCAAATCTGGGGGGAACAGAAGCTTACTCCCCCCAGATTTGGGAGGCTGCGGGGGCGAAACCTTTGTTTTTGCATAAGTCCTGGTCATTTTCAATTCTCACTAGGTAATTGGTTTGGCGTCTTGGCGTCGAATGGCAACAACAGCAGGCTTTGGTGGGTCATTTTGACCGCCTCCCGGCCAGTTGGAACCAATCGGAACTGTGCGAGTTTGCTTGAATTTCTGACCGTCAGTTGTTCTCATTTCAAACTCCCTTGTTTCCGAAGCTGCATTTTGACGAATTCCTTTAACTTCTCCTGGATGTTGTATCGATAAAAACAAGGTTTGCTGGTCTTCGGTGAAAAATGGCCCTGTGGTTTCGCAATCCATCGGCCCCATGCCAAACAGGTAGGCGTTGCCTGCGTTTGGGCCAAAAGTGGGGATATGCCAGATAGAGTTGTTGCCAAAGCAACCGCGTCTGAAAGGATCTCCCGGATCGTTGTGTGCTGCTGAGGACATATCGGTAACCATCCAGACATTGTTATTGCGATCGATCAGGAGGTTGTCGGGATTGGCAAAACCAGCGCCGCCGTCAGCAGGTTCGCCCCCCATAGCCAGCATCTGCCAGCGAAAGGTCATCGCAGCTGGGTCGTTTTTATCTTCAATCAACCGCATAATCCAGCCATATTCCCAAGGGCTTTCTGCTTTCGGCCCCTTGAAGATGCGCTTGTCTGGGCCTCCATCGCCACCGGGCGACCCGGAGGTGTAGGTGATGTAGAGGGAACCATCGCTGGCGACTTCGGTGTCTTCGGGACGCGCTGTGGGTGTGGCACCGGCTGCGTTGGCGGCAAAGTGAGCATCGATGAGAATGGCACCTTGTTTTTCTTGGGCATTCCCTATGTAGAGGTCGTTCAGAGTTTTAAATTTTTGTTTGAAACTATTGACTTCTGCGTTTGTTTTTGCATTAAAGTTGCCTCCTTCCGGACGCTTGGGTAGGGTGAGTACTTTACCTTCGATGTTGCTGGGCAGAACGGGATTTACTGGGGTAGTTGGTTTGAGCGGAATCCAGCGCCCAGTACCGTTGGGGTTGAAGACAGCGGCATAGAGCATCCCATCTGCTAGCAGACGGGAATTAGCTTTGTCTTGGGGATTGCTGACTTTGCCTTTGCTGACAAATTTATACAAGTGTCCGCCTCTGCGATCGCACCCCGAATAAAATGCTAGGGGTTTGCCTGCCACAACGCGAATGCCTACAGCTTCGTGGTGATAGCGTCCCAGCCAAGAGTGTTTGGTGCCATAATCCTTGAGGTTGGCTGGATCTACTTCTACTATCCAGCCATATTTGTTACCAGCTAATCCCAGTACATTTCCTTGTCCGGATAACTCTTGTTCGCCGATCGCAAAAGCTAGCTTGCTGGGGTCGAAAGCGGTGCCATCGGCATATACTGGTTCGGGTACTTGGATTTGGAAGTTCTCTTCGCCGCTAAGGACAGTGCCCCAAGGAGTTGTCCCACCAGCACAGTTGGCAAAAGTGCCGATAATGCGATCGCCCAATTTATCGATATAACCTTGGCCCTGAGTTTTGCGAAATACAAATGCAGCTGGGCCAGTTGTTTTTAGATAGCGATCGTCTTCTAATCCAGAAATACCAGTAATCCTGCGATCGGATGACGAATTTGTCCGCACCCATTTGCCATCTGGATTTTTGCGAATGGAAATAACACCTATTCCCTGATCTATCAAAGCTTCTTTGCAAATTTCTCGTATTTTTGCTTTGAGCGCCTCATCTTCTGGCGGCAAAGCAAAAGCATTAATACCAGCCTTACCAGCAGTTTTTACCGCCGCCTGTACCTCAGCAAAAGGCAAAGCTTTCTTTATCACCTTCGGATAGCCTTGTAGCCAAGATATGGGGCTGATGTATTCAAAATTGACTGTCAGGTAACCTTCATCTTTGCCAGTTTCTATGAAAGACAAATAATCATTGTTATAGCCAAAGCGAGAATCGCCTATTGTATCACCCCAAGCACCAATAATGTCATAAGTAAAACTTTCTGGTAGCACGAGGTCATCCACCACTTCGTAAGTACTGTAATTTCGCACTACTTGAGCGGCTGGAATTTCATCGATTTCCAGAGGCATGGGGCCTTTGACCGGCTGGAAGAGCGAGTCGGTACCAGTAAATTTTTTCCGGTTTGCGAGTAACATAACCGCAGCCACAGCGCCCGCACCAGATCCGAGCAACAACAAGAAGTCTCGACGTTTTAGCTTCATATAAAGCTTTGGTTCTAGAAAGTAAGCAAGATTAAGCTGGTCAAAAGCGAGAGCTTCAAACCCAACTGTACTATTGTAAGTTTAGGAACTGGTAAGACTTAGGTAATGGTAAGGTTAAGCTAACCGAAGAAGGGACTAGGGTTAGGGGCTAGGGACTAGGGAAAGAGGGAAAGAGGGAAAGAGGGAAAGAGGGAAAGAGGGGGGAAATTAGTCATTAGTCATTAGTCATTGGTCATTCTCCCCCACTCTCCCACTCCCCCACTCCCCCACTCCTTCCCTAGTCCCTAGCCCCTTCTTAAGATCGGTGTCCGGTAACGATGTAGGCGACTCTTTGACCTATATTGGTGGCATGATCGGCCATTCGTTCCAGGTGACGAATCACTAAAACCATTAAAAGAATCGGTTCGACGACTCCTTTGACATCGCGTGCGCTGGCTAAGCGCTGGTAAAGTGTTTCGTAGGCAGTGTCTACAACGTCATCCTGCTGCTTAATCTGTCGTCCAGCTTCTGCATCCAGGTCGGCTAGGGCTACCAGACTCATTGCTAGCATAGCTTGGGCTTGATGGGACATCTCCGCCATCTCCGAAAAGCAAGGATGAGGCGGGTAGGGAAAAAGTTTAATCGCAATTTCTGCTAAATCTTTGGCGTAATCCCCAATTCGCTCTAAATCTCGCACCAGTTGCATATAAGCGCTTAAAAGGCGCATATCTCTAGCGACTGGAGCTTGCAGGGTCATGAGAGAGGCGCTATCTAACTCGATTTGGCGATAAAATCGATCGATCTGTTTATCGAGTAAGGGAATTTCTTCAGCTGCGGCTAGGCTGCGATCGAACAAAGATTCATGGGACAGGCGAAACGATTGTTCTACCAAGGCTCCCATCCGCAAAACATCACCTTCTAAGCGTCTAAGGCTTCGCTCGAAGTGGAGTCGTTCAGGATAAGGGTTTAAACGCGAACTCTTCAACCTAACTTGTCGGAAAACCATATTAATGAGGTCATTGGATTTTGGATGAAAGGATTTTAAATTTTGGATTAGCCGCTTGAAACCAATAATTTCTCGATCGAGGCGGGGCTTTGAATTCGATTTCTAAGTCCTGAAGCTCTTGTTTTTAATATGTCGCGCTGAACAAAAAAGTATTTTAATTTACAGAAAAGTCTGGTTTTTTATACTAAGACTCAGCGCTAAATTCCAGTATTTTTATGCCTGTCAGCAGGGTCGGGCTAACGGAAGCAGGACTTACGCAAAAACGGCTCTTTCGGAGTTGTGATGGTTTTGTTCAAAAAATCACATTTTTATGCCTCTGCCCCTCTGCGACTCTGCCCCTCTGCTCAAATAGCATAGTAAATACGGAAGAGACGTTTTTATTCAGCCCTCAGCAGTAACTTGAGGAGCGATCCCTTCTCCATAAGGTAATTCAATTTTCAGCCAAGCGCCACCTGTTTCTGGATGGTTTTTGGCTTGTACGGAACCGCGATGAGCAAGAATAATTTGTCGCACGATCGCTAAACCTAAGCCGCTACCAGTTGTATTAATACCTAAAGCTTCATGTCGATCCGGAGAAGACGCTGAGTGTCTCGTCCGGGAGGCGTCCCCCCGATAGAGTCTCTCAAAAACATGAGGTAAATCTGATTCAGGAAATCCAGAGCCTGAATCGATAATATTAATTTCAACGAGCTTGGGGGCATCATTGTTGGGAAGGAGATTTACCTCCACTTCAATCGCACCCAGCGGCGGGCTGTATTTGATACTGTTGTCCAGTAAGTTGAGAAAAATCCGGTATAGGCGAGATTCATCTGCTTCTATCCACAGGGAGTCCGGGCCAGAATAGGTCAGACTTAGTTGCTTTGGCTCGCTCAGGAGTTCTAGACTATGCCAGACAGATACGATCAAAGACCGCAGTTCCAGGGGTTTGCGGCGAAGTTTATTGCTAGAATCTACCTCCAGTTGGCTTAATTCCAGCCAATCTTGTACTAAATTAATCAGCCGGTTGACTTCTGGTAGCAGGCGATCGGCCCATCGGCTCATGGGCGGCTGCAAGCGGTCTTGCAAAGCTTCCGCCACTAAACGGATAGACGTTAGTGGAGTTCTCAATTCGTGAGCTAAATCGGAAACCCACCTATCTTGTGCTTGGGAAAGTTCGACTAAGGCTTGTCGGTTTTCCAAAAAGACGCCTACCTGACCTTCGGGTAAAGGCCAGCTGTAGGCACGCAGGGTAAGGGCTCTAGCTCCACCCATCGCTTGTGTGTTTGGATACGTCGGGTGAAAAACCCACTCTTGCTGAGAGGGTTGCTGGCGGTGACGAGTTTGTTCGATTAACTGGTCGAGTTCATACGATCGCACTAACTCCAGCAGCAAACGAACCTGTCCCGGTTCCCACCGATTTATGTTCAAAAGGTCACGCGCCTGTTGGTTGCACCAAAGCAGCTGGTTTTCTTCATCTACCATCAGAAAGCCGCAGGGTGCCACTTGGAGTAACTGCTGCCAGGTTTCCAGCTGGATTTCCAGGTTTTGTTGGTGTTCCTTAGCCAAGGAAATCCCCCGCCGCAGGCGAGAAACGATCGGTAGGGCAGGTTGTACGAAAACACTCTCCTGACTCCGATCTTGGCCCAAATCTACATTCTCTAAGTTTCGGGAGGAATGTATAGAATTAAACTTTCGTTCGGCGGGGAGCGATCGCACCAATTGCCCCAGCTGTTTGTAAAGCCAAGCCTGCCAACAGAGCCAAAACCCAATCCCTATGGCTAGACCAAGAAAAAAGGCAACAAGGGCCATTTTTTGTAAGCCATTAGCTATCACCATCAGCTATATGTTAGAAGGTTTGAGCGCACCGCTTCTAAAACTTTTTCAGCCAAACCTATATCCAAAACCCCGAATCGTGACAATATACTCTGGGTGGCTGGGGTCTCGCTCCAATTTTTCTCGCACCCAGCGAATGTGAACGTCTACCGTTTTACTATCCCCTACAAAATCCGGCCCCCAAATGTGGTCGAGCAACAGCTCCCGCGACCATACCCGGCGGGGATAACTCATAAATAACTCTAGGAGGCGAAACTCTTTGGGCGCAAGGCTAATCTCCTCACCCCGAAGCATAACGCGGCACTCTTGGGGATAAAGGGCGATCTCTTTAAACTGCAATACTGCTGGTTGAGCGATCGCGCTTAAGCGTTGACGGCGCAGTAGAGCCCGACAGCGGGCAACAAACTCCCGCATACTGAAGGGTTTGGTAAGATAGTCATCAGCTCCCACCTCTAAACCCAATACACGGTCTGTTTCGCTTCCCTTGGCTGAAAGAATCAAAATTGGGACTGGGTTCCCTTGACGGCGGAGCAAGCGGCAGATATCCAAACCATTGACTTGAGGCAGCATCAAATCCAAAACGACCAGATCTATAGGGGATTCTGCCGGTTCGGTGTAGATACTTTGCAACAAGCCAACAGCCTTCTGTCCATCTGTAGCCGTGATTACCTCGTAATCTTGCTCCTCTAAGGCCATAACGATCATTTCTCGGATTAGATCTTCGTCTTCAACCACAAGGATGCGGCTTTTTTGTCCGATTTCTGCTCTAGAAGGAGTCTGAGTTAACTCAAGCGAAAACATGATTTAGGAACTTTGTATGTTTCTGAGCCCACCAAAAAGATAACGCGATCGGTGCTATAAGTTGACGACCACACCGAAAAATTTCGTTAAAATTCCCCGATGCCGGTTGCGATCGCGTTACTGGCTTAAAGCTTTTGCACCAGGTATTGGTTGCGCTTTAGCGCTCTTTTAGCCCTAAAGCGCAACCAATACCCATTATCCATTCCGAACAAGAGCCAATGGAACTAACTAGCAACTTGAGTTAGTATAAAGTCTATACGTTAGTTTTACCCCGCGATCCTACTGCATTAGTGATACTCCTAGCAACTTTAATCCAGCCAACATGAACGCAAGCCTTTCCTCTGCCAACCAAGTTTCTAATTCCTACCAACTTGTTTATTTTATTGGCAAAGTCTTCATTATTGCCTACAAAGAGCCTACCCAGCAGCTTGAGGAAGTATTGAAAAAAGAAGGTTTTCACTGCGAAATTCTCCGCCAAGAACACCAGCCAGAATATCAAACTTATTCTCGCAGCTATCTCTGCCTGATGAACCATAGCCGCGCTTGGGAAAAAGCAATACAGGAAAACAAACCAACTCTGATCGTTGAGGCAGATTTTGTCCCAGTAGTTGGTTTAGGTAAACTTCCTTTACCTTTTAATCCCAATCAGCAGAATGTAGGAATTTCCTGGATTTATACCTGTGCTTCCCAAGTTTATAGCGTCTCAGATGAAGGTTCTGCCGAAGGATTTTCAGTTTCCACAGTTGCTTATATTGTCACACCACTAGCGGCTAAAAATCTGATTGAGTTAGCAGAGGAAATCAGAGTAAAATCTGGAACAGATACTTACTCATCTTGGGACTCAGATATTGATAAGTTTCTTCGGGTAAAATCCCTGAAAAATTACATTCCATTCCGCAATTACGGCGAACATGGAGGATTGCCTAATTTAGAACATTACAAAAACGGTCTTAGCAAAACTCATCGCGCTGATGTATTATATGGAAAGCTGGCCTTTAAACCTTTTTATGCTTGCGAGGAAAGAGGAGGGAAAGAAAATTTTGTAACGGCAAGAATTCAGGCTCGTTTGAAGGGGATTGCTCGTTTATTGCTGGGTAAATTTTTGCGGATTCCTGTGATTAAAGGTTCCACTGTACCAAGGAGATTGATTAGTTTTGCTATTCGCAGACAATTATCGTTCCATCTATAAAAGTTAATAAAGAAGAGCTAATGGGGCTTAAAGTGCGTTCTTTGGTGCGGTTATTTCCTTCTCTAAATCGCTTTGCTTACTATGCCTATGTGGTGCTGGCACGTAAAGAAAAAGAAACTCCAGCAGATTATATTCCTTTTAAGAAAACTTACACACTTTAACTGCTCAACTAAAGGGAGGTCTTGAATCATGCTAAACCAAAAGAAAGTAAAACTCATAGCGTTTTACCTTCCTCAATATCATCCCATTCCAGAAAATGATGAATGGTGGGTAAGGGTTTTACAGAATGGACTAATGTTGCCAAATCCAAGCCTTTATTCGCAGGACATTATCAACCTCACATTCCAGCAGATTTAGGATTTTATGATTTGCGTTTACCAGAATCACGGGAAGCTCAAGCTGAATTAGCCAGAGAATATGGCATATATGGCTTTTGTTACTATCACTATTGGTTCAACGGCAAACGTCTTCTAGAACGACCGTTCAATGAAGTTTTGGCTTCTGGAAAACCAGACTTTCCCTTTTGCCTTTGCTGGGCAAATGAAAACTGGACAAGAGCATGGGATGGACAAAACCAGCAGATTTTAATGGAACAAAAATACTCTGAGGAAGATGACAGACAGCACATCCGATCGCTTATTAAGACATTTCAAGATCCCAGGTATATAAAAATTGACGGCAAACCACTCTTTCTTATCTATAGATCTTCAAAAATACCCAATCCTCTCCAAACAACATCTATTTGGAGAGAAGAAGCAAAAAAAATGGGTATTGAAGATATTTTTTTATGCCGGGTTGAAAACTTTGATAATGAAAGTAAACCTCTCTCTCCACAGGGATTTGATGCGGCGGTAGAATTTCAGCCACAATGGAAATCTCTGTTAAATACAACCAAAATCTGGAGGTTAGCTAGAAAATTAAGAATATGGGATAAAGTATACCAAGAAAATTTTATTTTGGATTACTCTGCAACAGTTGAAAAAATGCTGCAAAAACCTATTCCAACACACAAATATTTTCGCTGTGTAACTCCTATGTGGGATAATTCAGCCCGCCGCAAAAATAATGCACTAATCCTCAAAAATTCAACTCCCGATCTTTATGAATATTGGTTAAAAAATGTTATTCAACAGTTGTCCCCAACTCACGAGGAAGAAAATTTAGTGTTTATAAATGCCTGGAACGAATGGGCAGAAGGTAATCATTTAGAGCCTTGCCAAAAATGGGGACGAACTTACCTTGAGGCTACCTTGAGGGCAGTTACTTCCACAACTACCTAAACAAGTTATTCCCGATCAAATGTTAGCGATCAACATTAGCATAGATAAAATCAAATAAATCACCTAAGTATATGCCATTAATATCCATAATTATTCCTTTATACAATAGCGAGAAAACGATTCTAGAAACACTGAAATCAGTTTTTCAGCAAACCTTTTCAGATTTTGAGATTATCGCTGTCAATGATGGATCAAAGGACTCTACTCTAGATATTCTTGCCACCATTAAAGACCCCCGATTAAAAGTATTTTCATACCCCAATACTGGCATATCACCCAGTCGTAACCGTGGCATATCCCATGCAGAAGGAGAATTTATTGCTTTCTTAGATCACGACGATTTGTGGACACCAGATAAACTGGAGTTGCAACTAAAAGCTTTACAAGAAAATCCCGATGCAGCAATAGCTTATAGCTGGGTAGATTTAATCGATGAATCGAGTCAATTTATCCGACCCCATACCCGTTATAGCGTAAGTGGAGACACTTTACCCAAACTGTTGTTAGATAATATTATCCATACTGCTTCTAACCCGCTAATTCGCAAGTCAGCTTTAATGGAAGTGGGAGGTTTTGACGAATCAGTATTTGGCCCCGAAGATTGGGATTTGTTCCTCCGTTTAGCTACTCGTTATCATTTTGTGGCAGTACCGCGAACACAAGTTTTATTTCGGATGACTGCTACTTCAGCTTCTACTAATATTGCCAGACAGGAAACACAAATTTTAAAGGTAATTGAACGCGCTTTTAGTCAGGCTCCAGAATCTTTACAGCACTTAAGAAAGCGTACCATTACTAAGATTTATATGTATCTTACCTTTAAAGCGCTGGAAGTTCCTTCGGGACGGCAAAATGGGTTGGTAGCTGCTAGATGTTTGTGGATAGCTGTGAAAAACGATCCGACTCTGCTGCGGCAGCAAAAAAATATCTTGGTTGCTTTATTTAAAATTGCAGCAGTCCTTATTTTACCATCTCAGCAGGCGAAAGAATTGCTAAAAAAAGTTAAGGAATTAAAGAGCTAGATTACGGTATTTATCCGACTTAACACCGAAAGATTCTAAAATAACCGCTGCTAGTGCTTCAACAGTACCTTTAGGACTTATTCTCCATGCCCAGATAAAAAACTCTCCGGCTTTTTTGGGATTTGTCCTCAAGTTACGTTTGGCTACTCCCAAATGATATCGCGCCGCTACATATCCTCTGGTTGCTGTTGGGATAATACTCAAGTTTTGGTGTTTTCGGAGGACAAGTGCATGGCATTCTAAAATTTTTTTGATATTAGATGTTAAAGCTGAACTATTCTTTTTTCTATAAAGACTATGTATGCCAGATACATGGACGAATTTAAAGCCTGCTGCTGCTACCCTTAACCAATAATCTAAATCCTCAACGCCTCTAAGTTGAGGATTTGGATCGAATAAACCTACTGTTTCTAGAATATTTTTTTTCATGACTGCTGCGGATGGCTGGATGTAGTTTCGGGCGAAAAGACTAGCAGGAAAATCTTCTATATCTTGTTGCGTCGGCCCCCATAAACCTAGTAGTTTATTAGTACCATCCTCAAACTTCTGAACTGTGCAGTATGCTAAGTCTGCGCCTGATTCCTGTAGTTTGCTAACTGCTGCCTCTAAATGGGTTTCCTTCCATAAATCGTCATAATCTAATAAGGCTAAATATTCTCCTTTAGCCTGGGCGATCCCTGTATTTCTGGTTACGCTTGGGCCTTGATTGTTCGGGTGGCGAATATATTTAACATTGCGATCGCCCACAGTCCTCGCAAACTCTTGTACAATTTCCTCAGTGCGGTCTTTAGAGGCATCTTCAACAACAATGATTTCCCAGTCGGGATAGGTTTGGGCTTTCACTGACATTAAAGCTTCCAGGATGAGACCCTCAGCATTGTAAGCAGGAATAATAACGCTCACCAGTGGTTTAGTCATATTTGCATTCCTTATACCCGAATGCTACTAATATAAGCGAGGCAGATCCTCCAGGGTAAAAGCTAAACTTAGTACCATTCCTAATATACCCCTCATAGGAGACATAATATTTTGAGTAATCCCTCATTTCGCACTTTCTTTATTACTAGAGACATACCATATCCACCGATGAATGGCGGTCTCTTGCGGAACTGGCAAAACATTAACATAATGATGAAATTTGGCCCTGTTGGTGTTTTTTCCTGTTTTGACTCAAAGCAAAATCCCAGTGATAGTCTTCCTGGGGTTAGTTTATGGCATCCTTGTCAGATTACCAAACCTTCTTCATTTTGGGAAACTCTCAAACGTTGGGCTTGGCGAGTGCGTCCCGCTGGAGATTTATACGTTTATAAATTGTACAGTCAGTCAGCAGCCGATGAGTTACAAGAAGTTATCCAAAAATTTCAGCCAGATTTGGTAGTTTTTGCAGAAATCTGGATGTATCGCTACTTACCAGTAGTCCAGAAGTATGGGTTGCCGATTATATTTGATAATCATAACGTAGAAGCGCTAACCAAAAAAATCTCTGCCAATCAAAGCTTGATTTCTCAAATCAAAGAAAAGCTACAATTTTTCCAGCACAAAAACATCGAAAGGGAGTTCATCCGCCAAGCTAAGCAAGTGTGGGTATGCAGTGAAGAAGATAGTTATCTCCTGCAAGAAGTTTACGGCCAAAAATCTTATATTCGCGTTGTTCCCAACGGTCTGAATTTAGCAAATTACGACAGCGTACGTTTGGGTGAATGCAGTCCTCCCAGTGGACTAGAAGACAAACACCGAAATTTCATATTTATGGGCAATTTTGCCTATCCACCCAATCGAGAAGCGGCTGAGTTACTAATACAAAAAATTTATCCCGAACTCCGCCAAAGTTATCCTAATTGTCGCCTGCTTTTAGTCGGACAAAACCCAAATCAATTTATGCGGGAAGCAGCTAAAAAAGATGCGGGAATTATTGTTACTGGTAGAGTTCCCGATATTTTACCTTATCTCGCTGCTGCTAGCGTCGCTGTTGTACCTTTGCTACAGGGTGGAGGAACAAGGTTAAAAATTCTCGAAGCTTTTGCTGCTGGGTGTCCTGTAGTTAGTACCGCTAAAGGTGCCGAGGGATTAAAAGCCAAAGATGGAGAACATCTGTTAATTAGAGATAAGATGGAAGAAATTGTTGAGGGAGTATCCCAAATTTGGGCTGAGCCTTTTTTAGGAGAAAAAATTGCTAATTCTGCCTATGAATTGGTAAGGGAAGAATATTCCTGGGAGGCAGTTAGTCGGCGTGTAGAATCTGCAATGAGCGAATTTTTGTCAGAATTTACTCAATGATAGCTATTTGGAGTTATTGAGCAAATTTTGAGCAAAGATTTTATTTAATCTGCCTTTAATAGATGACAATTGTCCGCTATCTTTTTCCGAAATCCAGCGAATGTGTGGATATTTTTCTGCATACTGCTGGATAATCTCTAAAGTTCGGTCTGTTGAACCACCATCAACAATGATATGTTCGACATCTGGACAGGCTTGGTCAATGACAACTTTTATGCAGGACTCAATAAAGCGATCGCCATTATAAACTGGTGTAATTATACTTATCATAGCTACCTTTATAATAGTAGGATATATTCAACAAACCATGCCTTCAAGCAAGTTGGTTATAAGTCCTTCTAATCATCCTGCATTCAAGTTTAGCATCAAAAAAACTATTCGTTTAGGCTGACTCATAATTACCTCTGTGGATTATGATTGGATTGTCTCCCCTTAAATTAGACATTCCCACTGGTAAAAAAATCGAGTTATGCAAGAGCAACCCCTGGTAAGCATTATCATCAATAACTACAACTACGGGCAGTTTTTGCCTGCAGCCATTGAAAGCGCCCTCAATCAAACTTATTCTAATACTGAAGTTATTGTAGTCGATGACGGTTCTACTGACAAGTCGCAGGATATAATTGCCAGCTATTATAACAAAATTATCCCGATTTTGCAAGAAAACGGTGGACAGGCTTCGGCTTTTAACGCTGGTTTTGCTAAAAGTTACGGCGAGATTATTTGTATGCTGGATGCTGATGATATGTTCTTACCAGACAAAGTAACAGAAATCGTCAAAATCTATAAACAGTATCCCGATATTGGTTGGTGCTTTCACACTCTTAAAGTTATGAATCCCGAAACTGGTAAAACTTTCAAAGTTAGTCGCCCTTCTGCTTTTGGAAATTTAGATTATAGAGATTACATTAAAAACGGACAAAGAAGCTTCGTTCATCCCGCGACATCTGGCATTACTTACAGGCGTTCTTTGCTAGGTTTAATTCTCCCTATGCCGGAAGAACCACCCTTAAGCGATAATTATATCAAACTTGCTACCTACTACCTCAGTCCAGGTTTTTACATGGATAAGGATTTAGCAATTCAAAGAATACATGGTGACAACGCCTATACTTTTAGGTTTGATAAACTACCTTATCGAGCTAGGTTAGATGTAGTTACTGCCTACTGGTTAAAGCAAAAGTTCCCAGAATTATCCAAGTTTACTAATAAAGTATTTGCCGATGGAATTAGCACTTATTGGCGCTGTGGTGGTGTGGAACAAGACTATCAAAAACTTGTCAAAAGTTATTGGTCGTCTATTTCCCCGCTGGAAGGTTTAGAAATTCTTGTGCGATGCCTTAATCGGATCGTTAAAAAGCAGTACAATTAATTTTAATCTGTTTGAGAAACACCCAGAACATCAAGATACTTTTGCGTGGCATTTTCTAAGGTAAATTGCTGCAACCAAGCTGCATCAACTGATTTATTATTACCAGCTAATACCCGCAAAATTGCTTCTGCCATTGCTTCGCTGTCCCCCACAGGCACTAATTCACCATACTTGCCATTATCTAAAATCTCCGCAGGGCCACTTGGACAATCAGTAGAAACTACCGGAGTTCCCACCGCCATTGCTTCTACCAAAACGTTACCAAAACCTTCCCAAGCTGAAGATAAGGCAACTACTGTAGCCCGCGCCATATACGCAGAAGGATTTGGGACAAAACCGAGCATGGCTACATGATTTTCTATACCTAATTCGCAGATTAAGTTATTTAGTCGTTCTCGTTGGGGTCCTCGTCCTAATATTATCAATTTAGCCTCTTGCTCTGTCAATACTTTCGCAAAAGCACGAATCAGTGTTGGGTAATCTTTTTGCTCGATTAACCTCCCCACACCCAAAATTACTGGCGGTTCTCCACTCATAAACCAAGGGTGTTCTACAGGTTCTTTTGCCTTTTCTAGCAACTCTGCTGTCACTACCGGATTGTAAATTACCTTAATCTGTTCTTTGGGGATTTTTGTCACATTAGCTAAGTCGTTGGCTACTCCTTGGGAAACTGCTATAATGCGATCGGCCCAAGGGTAAAATAACCTGGCGGCTAGAGGAGTTAGGCGTGCTGTCAATTGAGGTAAACGCTTTGCTTCTACAGAAAGAGTGTTGTGTTCGGATACAATTACTCGCGTAGATACCCCAGCCAGACGTTTAGCCCACAAAGAAATTTCACAGGGATAATGTAGGGCAGAAAGTAAAGTAAATGGCTGTTCTTGTTTTAAGTAAGCTGTTAGTTTGGGAATGGTTGTAAGTAGCTTGGGTGCTTGTAAGTCTACAACTCGCACGTGGGGATGGACTTGGGAATTGTAGGCTCCTTTGATGTTGCCCAGCACTAAATCTACTTTTAATCCTCGCTCGACAAAGCCGCGCGATAAGTTTACCATTACTTTTTCTGCGCCACCACCAGCTAAAGAGCGGAGGAAAATGGCAATATGAGAGGGAGTTTTAGGCATAGAGTTTTAATTGCGATCGAATCAGCCTACATTTAATTTTAGTTTACTAATCAATGGTCAAGGAGTGGCGATCGATAATGCTTGTAAAAACCAAATAAATTATCGTCGAATAACAGTTAATTTTTCCAAGCAAGAGATTCATGGCAACATCATTCGATTTTATTATTCATGCTAGTTTTTCCAGGATAATGCACTGTGTCATAACGTTATTAATGACTAAAAATTCATCTCGACGCGAGCGTATTTTTTCGGCATCGAATTCAGTATAGCCATATAATTCGGCAGGATTACCAATTTTAATCTTTAATCCAGATTGCTCAATTAGAGAAGGAATCGAAATATTAGCTCCGTATTGATTATAAACTTGATTTTCAAATGGATAACAATCTAGAAAAAGATCAATAGTAGTAATAAAACAGCCACCGGGTTTCAAAAGTCGTTCAATTTCTTGGACTAGCGGGATCGCATCGTCCGGCGGGATGTGTTCAATTGCCGAAATGGAGAAAATGCGATCGTAATGGTTGCTATCAAGGTTGGCGTTTTGCAAAAAATTTTGAATAAATTTTACTTTACCACCGAAGGAGTGATTCAAATGATTAAACTCTTTAGCTGAGAATATCCAATCCACTTGTTCGCTGGGATTAATTAATGGGTCAACCGAGGTAACATCTAATCCATAATCCGCAAGTACAAATTGAAACCCCGAAGCACCTGCACCGATTTCGAGTACCCGCATTCCAGGCTCTAACGGGGTTGCCAAAAAACACCAGGGATACTCAAAGGTTCGCGTAAGGCTATTGAGTTGAAAGCCAAATGGCCCAATCTGTCGAATTAGCCAAGAAGGCAAGTTATAGCGATTGCGCCAAGCAAAATTGTGTCCCCGGATTTGTGAGTTAACGAATTTAACCCACCAGTCTGCTCCACAGGGCGCTTTGTGTTTTAGGTTCCAGGTAGTAAACTCGGAAGGGAGATTTTTAGCTGCTAGCATGATTCGGTTACTTAAAATAATTAAATTATCAAAAAAAATAGTATTTGTCAATAGTTTTCCCTATAAATTTGCCTGTAAATTTTGTATGCTGGTTTATCGACATTTATCAGCTAAATTAGGTAGTAGCCATATCCAAGATATTCAGATAATTGCGGGTAGAGTTTTCCATAGTAAATTGGTTGAGCCATGCTGGATCGACTTGTTTGGGATTACCATTTAATACGCTCAAAATTGAGTTGGCGATCGCACTACTATCACCCACCGGAACTAAAAAACCGTACTTGCCATTAGCTAATATCTCATCTGGGCCACTCGGACAATTGGTGGAAACTACGGGAGTTCCCACCGCCATAGCTTCGATGATTACAGTTGGCAAACCTTCCCAAGCTGAGGATAATACAAATACGGCGGATCTTGCCATGTAGGCAAAGGGGTTTTTGACAAAATTTAGCAAGGCTACATCGCTTTGTAAGTTTAATTCGCTTACTAAGGATTTTAGGTGCGATCGCTCTCTTCCACCCCCTAAAATCATTAACCGGGCCGATCGCATTTTTCGTACCTCTGCAAAAGCTTTAATTAAAGTAGGAAAATCTTTTTGCTTGACAAACCTTCCCACTCCTAAGATAACAGGAGGTTCCCCGCTGGCAAACCAAGGATGATCCACAGGTTCTTTTGCCATCAGCAAAATTTCGGGAGTAATTACCGGGTTGTAAATTGTCTGAATCCGCTCTAAAGGTAGTTTGGTTATATTGGCTAAATCCTTGGCTACTCCTTGGGAAACTGCTACAATTCCATCAGCCCAAGGGTAAAACAGCCGCGCCGTTAAAGGGATAAGGCGAGAGGAAATTTGCTCTACTCGTTTTGATTCCACGGAAACGGTGATATGCTCGGATACTACTACCCGCGTGGATGTTCTGGAAAGATGTTTGGCTAATATGGCTATCTCGTTGGGAAAGTGTGTAGCAGAAAGTAATGCTTTGGGTTGTTCTTGTTGCAGGTAATTTATCAGTTTGGGAATGCTGGTGGTAGATTGAAAACTGGTGGGTAGTTTGAAGGTTTTACTTTTGTCTAATTGGGTAGCTTTTAAATCTACTATTCGCACTTGGGTGGGTAACTGTTCTGAGTTGGCTTTCTCGGCTTTTAGCAGCAGCATATCTACTTTTAGTCCGCTTTGGGCAAAACCGCGAGCTAGGTTTAGCATTACCCGTTCTGCTCCACCACCTTTTAATGAGCGTAGCAAAAGGGCTATAGTTGGTGGAGTTTCTGGCATGGTGTATCCTCTTTCGATTTATCTTAATCAATTTAATCTTATATGTTCTGGATTTTCCAAGGGTAGCGGTTTTTTTTATTGCACCGCTCCAGGCGTAGAGGACGCTTAACCTTGACATCCGGTTTTTTTTGTGAAATATTTCTCGTTAGAGCTTTAAATAGTTGCCCAAATGCTAAGCGCATCCGCGCCGCGAGAGCGAACGCCCCTACCCTGTTAATGCTGAATAAAACCCCGGTTTTTGGCGATTAACTTAGAGAAGGAGTAATATTTATCTACTTGGCTGTTAAATTAAAGACCAAATTTGCTGTATTTTATCGCGCACTCTCGCCCAGTCGCTAGATTCTAAGATTCCTAACCTGCGAGCTACTAAACGCTTTTCTACTGTGTTAATTTTATGCAGCCGAACTACGGACTGTTTGAGTAAACCTGCTGGTTGTAATTCTAGAATTTGAACATCGTAAAATGTCTGAGTTATTTTAGTGGTAATCCGTGCGACAAGAATGTCGTTGTCCCCTGTATCTAAAAGTACCAAAACTGGGCGAAATTTTGACCCGATCGCATCAGCAAAAGGGTATGATAGTAGAATAACCTCTCCCGATTGATAATTTTCCATGATTCAAATTTTGTCGTAGATAGCGTCTTCGTCACTGTAGCCAGCAAATAATTGTTCTGTTCCCAAGCGTGCCCAATCTGCCGCTTCTTTTTCTTCGTCATCTTCTTTATCTACAGGTTCATTAACCAACACAATTATCCTTATTTGTTGATTAGGGGTAAGATTTTTTAAGAGTGTGTCGGGTAATTCGAGTTTACCTTCTGCTGTTACTTTGGCTGGAAATTCGTAGGCTTTCATATCTTGAGTTTTTATTTTTAGTTTGGCCTTTTTAACATGATTGTCTATCTGCTACATTCAGTACATCGTCTGTTGCTAAGATGGCAATCTATTAATAGGATATCTGAAAAGGAGCTTATATGAGCGCACATTTTCCCACAGATACATAATACTACGAGCAGATAAAAATAACAAGCGCTTCGCGATCGCAAACAATTTTAGCCATCGGCACGACACGGATTTGGACGCAGATGCACGGATGAATCGGTTTGTCAAGCCAGGATAAAGCAGAAACCGGGTTTCAAGAGCCCCAATTTATCCGTGCATCCGTGAAATCCGTGTCGTGCTATTCCTCCATCTCTTCCTCATCTTCCTCATCATCACCGTCATCACCGTCATCACCGGGCTGAGACTGAGGCGGAATAGCAGCTACGATCGCATCTATTACTTTTCCCACGGGTATAATTTCTAACCCCAATTCGCCAAATTTTTGCCCTTTAGGAACGATCGCACGCTTAAATCCCAGTTTAGCCGCTTCTTTCAAGCGCAATTCCATCTGGGAAACCGATCGAACTTGTCCGCCCAATCCTACTTCGCCAATTAATACGGTGCTGGGATCGACGATGCGATCGCGAAAAGATGCCACAATTGCGATCGCCATCCCCAAATCTACCGCCGGTTCCCCCACATTCAAACCACCAGCTGAAGCTACATAAGCATCTAATTTAGATAAAGGAATCCCTACCCGTTTTTCCAACACCGCCAAAATCTGCATCAATCGGTTGTAATCAACACCAGTAGTAGAACGCCTGGGTGAAGCGTAACTCGTCGGACTAACCAAAGCTTGTAATTCTACCACAATTGGGCGCGTTCCTTCACAAGCCACAACGAGAGAAGTTCCGGGAACCACTTCATCGCGATTGCCTAAAAATAATTCTGAAGGGTTGGAAACTTCTCGCAGTCCTCGGTCTACCATTTCAAAGACACCGATTTCGTGAGTTGCGCCAAAGCGGTTTTTCACAGAACGTAGGAGGCGGTGCGAGGCAAAGCGATCGCCCTCAAAATACAATACTGTATCTACCAAGTGTTCCAAAACTTTCGGCCCTGCGATCGCGCCTTCCTTCGTAACGTGACCCACAATCAACAGAGTGATATCCTCCCTTTTCGCCAATTGCATTAGCGCCGAAGTACATTCGCGCACCTGAGTTACTGAGCCAGCCGTGGATGTCAAATTGGGAAGATAGATAGTCTGAATGCTGTCAATCACCGCCACATGAGGTTTTAGCGATTCCAATTCTTTGAGAATCTCTTCCAGATTCGTTTCCGCAAGCACGTATAAATTCGCACCCTCAGCAGGCGTGCGTAGAAGAGAATTTCCCTCCCCCGCTGTTCTCCCCTCCTCGTGAGACGGGGAGGGAAGAAGAGCAGGGTTGCTTTCCCCCTCCTCTGCTTCCTCAGCAGCGTCAACCCCTACCCCCAGACGAGAAGCCCGCAGTTTCACCTGTTTTCCTGACTCTTCCCCACAAACATAGAGAATGCGATAGTGACTAGACAGACGATTTGCCACTTGTAGCAGCAGGGTTGACTTGCCAATACCCGGATCGCCACCAATCAGCACCAAAGAGCCTGGGACAATTCCACCGCCCAGCACTCTATCCAATTCCTCGTAGCCAGAGAACCACCGCTCCTCTTGCCCGTCAACAATTTCTGCAAAAGTTAGAGACGCCCTTGGTTGGGCTGGTTTTGGCGCTGATTTGCTATTGCCTCGGTTAGCACCTTGCCAATTTCCCCTTACGGTGCCCGGTGCTGCGGAAACAAGCTGCTCTTCTAAAGAGCTGTAGGTGCCGCATTCGGGACACTTGCCAAACCATTGTGAAGTCTCGGCTCCACATTTGTTACAAAAGTATAAAGTTCGAGACTTTGCCATTTGATAATCTCTTAAAGAATCTAAAGCTCGGCTTGTAAATCTTAAAAAAGCTTGAAATGCAATAGGGGTGAGAATTCCGGGCTTAAATAACTGACTGATATAGGCTAATATCTTAATGTAATGGTACTAAAAATTAACGTTTAGAAACGCCGCAGATTAAGGAGCATTGAGAAACTTGGAAAGCCACAAAGAAAAAATTCTGGTGGTAGACGATGAAGCCAGCATTCGCAGAATTTTGGAAACTCGTCTGTCAATGATTGGGTACGATGTCGTCACTGCTGCCGATGGGGAAGAAGCCTTAGAAACATTTCGCAACACGGCTCCTGACTTAGTAGTTCTGGATGTGATGATGCCTAAGCTAGATGGCTACGGCGTTTGTCAAGAGTTGCGAAAAGAATCCGACGTGCCGATTATTATGCTAACAGCTCTGGGAGATGTGGCCGATCGCATCACAGGTCTGGAGCTGGGAGCTGATGATTACGTTGTCAAACCCTTTTCGCCCAAGGAACTAGAAGCCCGCATCCGCTCGGTGCTGCGGCGGGTGGACAAAACGGGCGGAGGAGGAATTCCCAGTTCTGGTGTCATCCATGTGGGGAATATCAAAATTGACACCAATAAGCGGCAAGTCTACAAAGGCGACGAACGCATTCGGCTCACCGGGATGGAGTTCAGCTTGCTGGAACTGTTAGTCAGCCGTTCTGGAGAAGCTTTCTCGCGATCGGAAATTTTGCAGGAGGTGTGGGGATACACGCCCGAACGCCACGTGGATACGCGAGTGGTGGATGTTCACATCTCCCGGCTGCGAGCTAAGTTAGAAGATGACCCCAGCAATCCAGAACTGATTTTGACGGCACGCGGTACGGGCTATCTGTTCCAGCGGATCATTGAGCCTGGGGAGGATGGAAAGTAGGCAGGAAGAGGGGAAAATTTGAGATTTGAGATTTGAGATTTCAAATTTCAAATTTCTGAAATCTGAAATTTGAAATCTGAAATTCTCCTCTGCTCCACCAAGTACTAAAAAACTATGGCTAAGGCAGATCGAAATCAGGTATTGCGGCAGCTGCCTCTAGTTGTCGGTGGATTAGCAGGCGTTTTGCTGCTCTTCAACCGCTTACTGACGCCGGAATTGACGCAATCTCAAGCTCGTTCGGATGCACTGGGGGTGATCTTGAGTGCGGTGCTGATTTTGACGGGGTTGTTATGGCAGCAAGTGCAGGCCCGATCGCCCGATGCTGTCGAGCTGATTGGCGAAGAGGGTTTTGAACTTGCGCCTTCTTTGCCAGATGCGGTGAGAACTGAATTGGCTTGGGCGTCCCATCTGTTACTTACCAACACGGCGACGCGATCGATCGTCGTTTGGTATCAAGGCAAAGTTCTACTGCGGCGCGGAATTTTAGGTACTAACCCAGAAGTAAAGCCAGGAGAGATTTTACAGCGAGTGCTGTCAAAGCAAAAGCCAGTTTATCTGGTGAATTTGACGCTGTATCCAGGGCGGATTGAGTTTGACTTTATACCAGAAAATACTCAAGGTGTCATCTGCCAACCGATCGGGAAAGACGGCGTTTTAATTTTAGGAGCTAATGCCCCCCGCAGTTATACCAAGCAAGATGAAACCTGGATTGCTGGAATTGCTGACAAACTAGAAGTATCCCTCAGCTACTATTTAAATGATGTGGCACCAGCTGAGATCTGAAAGCTTATGGTAATTCTGTACTGGCTGCTAGTTGTTTTGATGGTCGTTGGCGTCATCGGCGCGATCGTTCCGGGTATTCCCGGTTCCAGCTTGATTTTGATTGCCGTTGTAATTTGGGGAGCAATTGACGGTTTTAGTACTGTCAACTGGGCTCTAGGAATAGCAATATTGGTCTTGCTTCTCAGCATAGGCATAGATTATTTAGCCGCCTACTGGGGAGCTAAACGTGCTGGTGCAAGTAATTGGAGCCAGATTGGTGCGATCGTGGGCTTAGTAGTGGCAACTTTAGGTCTCCTACCTGCACTGCCATTTGGCGGGCCACTGGTGGGGATATTGTTGGGGCCACTACTGGGAGCAGCGATCGGAGAGTTTCTTTATCGGCGCGAATTGGAGATAAGCCTTCGACTTAAGCAAGCGTTTCAGGCTGGTGTGGGGATTATTGTAGGTTCGATCGTGGGGCGTTTGATTCAGGGCGTTTTAGCGATCGCAGCTCTTGGCGTATTCCTTTGGCAAACTTTGCCCCATGTTGTTGGCGGCTACTAGATTTGAAAAATCTTTTATTCTCAACAGAACCCGAAATGTACCCCTTCAGTGGACAGGTGCATTTATGGAGGCACACCTAAAGCAGTTATTCTCAGGTGGCTTTCACAGAAAAAATGACGAATCTTGGTTCATATAGCATCTCGGTTCAGACTCGCTCAGCTGGTTCTCAAACGGCTTTACTCACTCCCGCAACACAGGAGGATATGCCAAATGACTGGAATTTTGATTGGCCTGGTTTGTGGCAGCTTACAGACTTTGACTGTCAGAACATCGTCAAACTGGTTTACTCCGAGCAAGTTTGGGGATTAGTTCGATACGGCCTATATCCCTACCCTGGTTCTCCAGAAACCCTAGAGATTGAGCATCTGGAGACTAACCCAGCGTCAAGAGGCCAAGAAACCAATCGTCTGATTGAGCCTGTAGGCAAATGGCTAATTTGGTACGCCACACAGGTAGGTCTGCAATATTGTTCGGGGGGTATGAGCGACACGCCTATCTTGCTAGTGTCTTTGGAGGATGCTTTTACTTACTATAGAGATATAGTGTCTATGCAGTATGTGGGGCAGACAACCATTGCCCCTGGAGAAGACGGATATGTTTTTAGCTTCTCAAGGACAGGAGCAACAGCCTTCTGTCTCAGACATGAAAGGGAGTGCGGATTCCCAACCACCTTTGACCCCTGAGCAGGTCAGATCTGGGACAACGGTGATGATGACTCATGCAGAGCGACAAGCCTTTTGGAAAACCTCTCGCATCGGTCAGTTACTTGGCTTTTCTCACTGGCCTAGCGAGCCATAAGATAAGTGAGGTGGTAGTCACAACCGACTACCACCTCGTTTCTTTTTGCTGCTTACTCGGCACTTTGTTTAAGCTTAACCTGACCTCGACTTGCCCAAACAAAGGCCAGAATAGCTAGTAAATAACAGGCAAAACCCGTCCAAAATGAAGTGGATATGCTGGAGTTTAGCGCGATCGCAACTGCCAGTACAGAAGCGCAAACCGAAGTCGCCCCATTAATTCCCCACAGCCAAGGCGTTAACTCAGCAGACTTCTGAGACGCTAACTGCATTCCCATCGGAAACGCCATTCCCATAAAGAAACCCAGCGGCAAAAGGATGCCTGTCGCTACCAGGATGCGTACTGCCGTTGTCGCATCATCGAATAAGTCAATAGCATAAGGCGTAAATTTTCCAAACACATACAAGGTAAATAGCAACAACAGCAGCCGTAAAGTTGCTGAACTCGCCATCCCTTTATTGCTTACCTTTTCCGTTGAATAACTCCCCAAACCACTCGATAATAATAACGAAAACAGCACCACAGATAACCCATAAGTTGGATGTCCTAGAAAAACAATCAACCGCTGCATTTGCGAAATTTCTACCAGCATAAAACCCAAACCTATGCCAGCGAAAAAGAGAGAAAGAGGCAAAGCACCCTTTAAAGTTGCCCTCTTAGTAGTTAGAAGCAACGGCACAATAATGCAGAGGAATGTCAAAACTATCACAACTATAAGTAAAGCACCCAAGATCACAACAGCTTTCAGGTTAGAACTCCAAGCCTCTTCATACCACAGTTTTGGATTAAACGCATCTTGCAGCCGCAGCATATTAAAGAAAAACGGGCTATCATCAGTCGGTGCAGCAATATTGAGAGGAAACTTAGCCACAAATTCATCGAGATTTTTTCCATCAGCAATAGTTTTAAAATTCTTGTCGAGCGCAAATCGCGGGCTAAGAACAATTTCAAATTGCATCTGCTTAGTAACTTTTTGCAGAATATCCAAATCTTGCTCTGAAAAAGGTTCTTTGCTTACCAGCATCGTTCCCACACCAACCGGCTCATTATCGCTTTGCCCAAACATTCGTCTCGCGATGACAATATGATTTCGGGTATTTGTAATCCCGGATTTCATAAGTGAATTAGTCGCCAGAGAAGTTAGCCGATACATCTCACTAGGACTTTTCCCTACATACCAACGGGATACTGTTAAAATTCCTTTGTCAGTCAGATGTTCCAGAAAAACTTTCCAACCTTCAATGGTATAAAGGGAGTTTTCTGAGAGAACAAATGCACCAGATGCAGTTGCTGCCCAAGTATCAATTAACGAAATCTGAATAATATCGAATTTATCTTTAGATCTGGCAATGTAACTGCGTGCTTCATCAGCAACGAAACTAACTTTAGGATTTCTATCTAGATGCCCGGTAAAATCACCAAACTTTTTAGTTACCGCATTGATAATATCGTAATTAATTTCAACTCCTAAAACCGACTTTTGACCAAACAATAAAGCCGAAAGTATATCTCTACCGCCTCCGCTGCCAATAGCTAAAACTTTGGCGTCTTTCCGAATGTAATGAGCTAAATTGGTGATGTCGTACTTAAGATATTCAATTTTATTAAAATTTCCATCAAATTTAGTAATAACTGTGGCAGCGCTAGCATCTATTTTTAATGCCAATTCTTCGATTTTATCGTTAAAAGGCACAACCGGGCTAAATCCCCAACCAAAAGGATGTGCTGGGTCTTTATCCGGGCTAACTGTAATCCGAGAAAAAGAATTCCACTTTTCATAAATTGGCGCTGATTCAAACTTTCCTTTTACCCACATCAAACGCAATAAAGGAGACTGATTATTTACTAAAATCGTATTAACAATGGCGAAAGAACCGAGTAATAGGGTAGATATCAGAGCAATTTGCATTAGCCTTTTAGAGGCTACTTCTGATGCAAATAAAATAGCGCCAATACTAGCAAGGAAAGCCACTATAATTACCGCTGTCGGCCCATCGGTAATGCTGATGATGTATATCAGCAGAATACAGCCAAGGGATGCGCCAGCTAGATCGTAAGCGTAAAGTCTACTTACCTGATGAGGAAATTTGGTCAAAGCCAAACATATACAGATTCCACTGAATAAGAAGGGAATTGATATCACTAGATATGTCGAAGCAATAGAAGCTATACCCCCAATTGACAGACTGGGTACAAATGGAATATTTAGGTGGATTAAAAAGCAAACAACAATGGAAATAGCAAACAATAAAGAAGTAATAGCGAGATGAGACTTTGTTCGTTCTTCGGTGAAAAATTTGGGAAATAAATATACTAATACTGCCCCTACTGTCATCCCGAACATAGCTACCGAGGTAGCCATAAAGGCAAAATGATACCACATAGTCACGCTAAAAATGCGCGTAAGGAGGATTTCAAACATCAAAGTCGCGAGTCCGACTGTGAATAAACCCGCGTAAGTTTGTTTATTTACCGTGATTTCTGCGTTCATACTCCTCACACATTTGGTTTTGAATTGGAACAACTTATGACTAATAGTTTTTCACAGCCGGATCTGCGAATTCACTCAGTAATTGATATGAGTATAGAATGCGATCGCTCCTCCGTACAAGATATTACCATCCGTTGCGACAAAGTGCGATCGCTTAGGAGTGAGCGTAGAGGCTAAAATCCCGATCTAGCCAAATAATATAGAACACCGCGCCGTCACGATAACCGACCATAGGAGCCATACCACAGAACCGGAAAGCAATAAAATTCACATCATCCTTTGTGCATTGAGAAAGAGAGTAGTGTTTGTTTAAATACCGCAAAGAAAACAGGGGTGGTTCCTGCTCTGGTGGTACATCGGTTGTTTCTCTAGCAGAAAACCTTTCCCCTTTTTCTTTGCGTTGATTCGCATTAAACCGCTTCTTCACAATCGATCTGAGTCTTGAAATATTCTTTCATGGACTGATGAGAAATTTGACCGCTCGTTTGGGCTGCCAATTTCCAGGGTTCTTCTTCATGGGTCATATTGCGTAACTTCCAGGCGGAAAACTGCCCAAACACAGAGTAAACCTCATCAAGCAGGCTTTTTGTTCGTTCATCATAAATGGAAAAATCAACGTCTTTTGGACATGGAATCGCACCGACTCCATACTTTTTGTAGTAGTAATATAACTCAGGGACAACTGGGCCATGTGTCCAAGCCTCTATCAGTTCAGGAAACAGAGGCTCATCATAAAGAGCAAGATGAAATCCCTGAGCATAATAAAGCAGTTTCTGGAGCTTGAGATTAGAGATCAGATCGCCAGCATCTTCATCTACCTGAGCCAGAAAGTATTTGGCTACATCATAACAGCTGATCATACCTTTTTTTTGGTCATTATCACCTTTCAATTATAGCAGTTCCCTATCCAGCTAAGAAACATAAACCTGCCGATAGTAAGTCTGATATTCCTCGGACAATAATGGTTCCCACCAATCCCGATTGTTCAAATACCATTCGACTGTAAGACGCAATCCCTCTTCAACTGTAACTGAAGGACTCCAATCTAACTTAGTCTTCAACTTATTTGAATTAATCGCATACCGCCGATCGTGTCCCTGTCTATCCTTGACAAATGTAATCAAATTACTGCAAGGACGGACTGGTAAATCGGTAGCCAATTTATCCATTAATTCGCACAAAGTCTGAACTAAATCGATATTCTTAACTTCGTTATTGCCGCCAACATTATAAGTTTCCCCCGGTTTGCCGCGATGAATTACCACATCTAAAGCACGGCAATGATCGATTACATAAAGCCAATCCCGCACATTTTGCCCATCTCCATAAACAGGCAGATTTTTGCCGATTAAGGCATTGATACACATCAGAGGAATCAGCTTTTCGGGAAACTGATAAGGGCCATAATTGTTAGAGCAATTTGTGATAATTGTCGGTAAGCCATAAGTGTGGTAGTAGGCACGAACTAAATGGTCGCTGCCAGCTTTTGACGCGGAATAAGGGCTATTAGGAGCATAAGGCGTCGTTTCTGTAAAGGCGGGATCGTTGGGGCCAAGGCTGCCGTAAACTTCATCGGTGGAAACGTGGAGGAAGATCCCCTCCTGCTTAGAAAGGGGGGTTTTCCAATGTTGTCGGAAAGCTTCTAGTAGGGTGAAAGTTCCCACGACATTGGTTTGAACGAAAGCACCCGGCCCTAAAATCGATCGATCGACATGAGATTCAGCCGCAAAGTGGGCCACAGTATCAATATTTTCTTCTTGTAACAATTTGTCTAGCAGAGTGCGATCGCATATATCGCCCTCAACAAACCGAAAATTCTCCCTACCTTCCACATCTGCCAAATTACGGCGATTTCCCGCATAAGTCAGCGCATCCAGCACCACCACGCGATCGTCTGGGTAAGTGTCGCACCAGTAAAGCACAAAATTCGAGCCAATAAACCCCGCACCACCCGTCACCAGCAAACGACGGTGTACTCGAACAGCCTTTTCGTTCCAACTATCTATCATTTTCTGAAATTTATGCCTACTCCGGTTTAAACTTTTGTCAGCCGTATTATAAGGCAGTCTATTCAGGCAGTCTATCAGTTAGTGTGGGGAGACTTATGGTGACTCAGGTAATTGAGCAAAATGTGCTATCCTTGGCGCAACAGGGCGATCCCGATGCGATCGCCGTCCTAATCAACAAGGTTGTATCCAAAAAAGGCGTCACGGCGACAGCAAAGAGCAAAGGCAATTGCCTGCATATCGTCCTAGAGTCCGATCGAGTGCCAAATCAAGCCTCCTGCGTCCGCTTCATACACGACGGAATAATCCGCCTCAACCCCAAATATATTGACTCTGTGCGCCTTTATGGGCGACGCAGCGACCAAAAATGGCCTACCTGGACAGAGTTCGTTGAATTAAAGCAACCCGCCTACGCCTCCACTTCTACGGCAACTCTACCCCGGCTAGTCACTCCCGGCCCAGGGCCAAAGCGTAAACCCACAAAACTAAAAACAAAGTATAGAAAAAAGATTCCTTTGCTCTTGTTAGGCAGCATCTGTTGGATTTTAGTTGCAACAGTGGGTTTTGTCGTCAGAGCTAAAATGGATTCCCAAGTCGCCGCCTCCTCCCAGCAGCCAACGTCTGTACAGCGACAAACTTCTAAAACTACCCAGAGAATAGGTGCCGTCCCACTCCCACCCCCCAAGACTTCGCCAAAACCTCAAGCCGTTCCCAAAACCACCCAAAAAACAGGTGTTGCTGCGCCTAAAAAGTCTCCCATTCCCTCACCCGCTGCCAATAAACCAACCCCTAAAGCTTCTGAGCAACCTAAACCCGTTCAGAATTTAGCACCTGTTTCCACGTCAGAGCCTCCCTCAGAAAATGCTGCAACATCTATAACTATTAAAGCCGTTGGCGATATCGTTCCTGGAAGTAACTTTCCCAACAATCGGCTACCCAGCAATAATAAAGAGCTTTTTCAGAATGTAAAACCCTACCTCCAAGGAGCCGATATTTTATTTGGCAATTTTGAAAGTACGCTCACCAACTATCCCAAAACCGCCAAAGATACTAGCCGTGCAATGGTTCATGCTTTTCGCACGCCACCAAATTATGCAACCCTGTTGAAAGAAACTGGATTTGATGTTTTAAGTGTAGCTAACAATCATTCTATGGATTTTTCTGCTGCTGGCTTTGAAGACACTATCAAAAATATTGATAAAGCCGGGATGAAAGCTGTTGGCAAGAAAAATCAAATCGTCTATACAAATGTCAAAAACATCACCGTCGCTTTTATCGGGTTCAGTTACCTGAACGTTCACAATTCCATGCACGATTTGGAGGCGGGAAAAGCACTGGTAGCCGAAGCTAAGAAAAAAGCTGAGATTGTAGTTATATCAGTTCACGCGGGTGCCGAGGGAACAGGCGCGATGCGTGTCAAAAACCAAGAGGAAATGTTCTATGGGGAAAACCGGGGCAATTTGGTTCTATTTTCCCGCACGATGATCGATAGCGGCGCAGATCTGATTCTGGGACACAGCCCTCATGTTCCCAGAGCGATGGAATTATATAAAGGAAAATTAATCGCTTATTCCTTGGGTAATTTTGTCGGATACAAGTCCTTATCTACCTGGGGAGTGCTAGGGCAATCTCTGATTTTAGAGGTTAAACTTAACCCACAGGGCGATTTTGTTTCTGGAAAAATTGTCCCCGTTCAGTTGAATCGGCAAGGAATTCCTTATATCGATCAACAGTTTCGCAGTGTACAGTTGATTCGCAATCTCACCAAAGGTGATTTTCCCAACACTCCCCTGAAAATCAACAACAAAGGGGAAATTAATAAGGACTAGAGCCCCAGTCTATTAATCGTTCCTTGACAAAAGTAATAAAGTGTGTGTGTTTATACATCACTTGGTCGGGCGAAGCATGAGGGCAAAAAATAATGGCCGAAGATTGATTGCTCCCCTCATGCTAATGCCTCCGGCACGCTACGCGAACGTCCCTACAGCACCCATCGTATTGCTTTTTTTGTCAATTGAAGTAGTTTGTGATTTTTCCTCTTAAATTGAGAAAAATAATTAGAGAAGGGAAGACTGAAATAAGCTTAATATCGAACGACATTGGAGGTAAATATTTTGATTGCTGACGCACTAATTTTAGCACTACCAAAAGTTTCTTTCCAAGCGAAACAGCTACTCCCTGAATATTCAGGAATCTACTATATTCTAGATGAAACTAACAATGTTTGGTATATAGGGCAGGCGAAAAACCTCCGTAAACGCTGGCAAGGTAAAGCTCATCATCGTATTTACCAACTAGAAACGCAGAAAAAGAAACATTTCACCATTTACTACGAACAAGTTAACGAATCTCAACTGGATAGCGTAGAAAAGCAACGCATTGAGAAGTATCATCCGCACTTAAACTCTAGTTCAGTAAAAACTAAAAAGGTACGTCCGACTGAAACCCTGTTAAGGGAAACAATAGCTGCGATCGCTGATTTTGCTTTCTTATTAGGCGTAGAGCCACCAAGAAAAGAAGTTGAGTCTCAAATTAGCAATCCCTGGCTGGGACAGAAGAAAATATTGGGATTAAGTGTGATTCATATTTGTCTAGACCTAGCTGATATTAAAGGAAAATTTAAACCGGAGTCAATAAATGAGGAATCAGCACTTATCAAAAGAGCATTTAGCAGTCGCAAGGCTTATGCTAGTAAATGGGAGAGTTTCCCACCTGTATATTCTTTTATGTATCGCCTCTCCGTAAATAGTTATGTAGTCGAAGTTAATTACTGGAGTCGTTGGTTTAACCAAGAAGAATCCGAAGGACTTCGAGAATATACTCAAACTACTTTAGCAAAAGAGTCTATTAGGGTATTAACCCCAGAATCACTAGCTAAACTTCAACACCAAGCTGATAAGCAGAAAGAATATGCTCTCTATCTAAACAGGTTAAACCCCTATATTTCAGATCCTATCAAGCTACTCTTTAATGAACAGGTGGATAGTGAAGGTGCTAAGAAAGCACTGGAAAAAATTAGTGAGGGCTACAAGGCAGGGATGCGTGGAATAGGCAGTCGCTCCAGACCTATTAAGTCAAAACTGATTAGCTCAGAATTTACTACCATTGAAGAGATACTGATCGATCGAGGAATTGACCTCCAGAAATATAGTAGAGGTGAGGTAATATACTTTGGTTATGCTGGAGAGCGCATGGGAGTGTATATGCAATGTTTTAATATTGACCTAAAGAAGCCTCAACCTATCGGATATAAAAGATCAGATGTCAACACTAACGATAAGTATAAGTTTCCTACATATAACTTAGCCGACGGAATACTAAATAACAATGAGATAAAAGCCGATCATTTTCAATTTAATACTGTCTATCTTTTGGCGAGTGTTGAAAAAAAGGCATGGCTTTTGGTGGAAGAGTATCTGGAAGGTTTTGCTAAACCTGCCACTAAGTTAAATAATGGGGAGGGCTTTGTAGAAAAGTTCTATGTCTCTGCTCGCAAGTATATAGTACCTGCCAAGCTCAACATAAAGCTTGAAAATATTGGATATAGCGCTTGGATTCCTTTTGGAGTGAGTGAGGAATTTACTACCTTTGAAGCTGCTACAGAAGAGATTCGTAAGCGACTAAAAGGATCTGGTTTATCAGAACTAAAAGTAGGATTTAAACGGGAGACTATTGAAAAATAGTTTTTGTTCCTGATTGAACTTGCTAACATTAAAAAATCGCGAAAATTGAAAGTAAAAACACATCTTTCCCGATCGGTTGCTTCTAAAGGAAGAGCCACTGTATCTACTCTTCTATAAGCGATCGCAATGCTGCCTTCATTTCATCTGGTGTCGTCGTCGCCGTACCAAACTGGCGCACTACAATGCTAGCCGCCAAATTGCCCAAAACAGCAGCTTCCCAAAACGAAGCACCCGCATTCAAAGCTAATGTCAGCGCTGCCGCTACCGTATCGCCAGCACCTGTAACATCAAACACCTTGGTTCGATTAAAGGCGGGGATGTGTTCCTCGCTGCCAGAACGGCTAAATAGGCTCATACCCTCTTCGCCACGGGTAATCAGAATTTGCTGAGCATCAGTCATGGCTAGAAGGTCGTGCCCAGCTTGAGTGAGGGTCTGGGGAGTTGCGATCGCATACCCCACCGCCTGTTCCGCCTCCGGTAAATTCGGTGTAAATACGGTTGCGCCTCGATATCTTTCGATACTCTTTTGTGCATCCACAATCGTCCGCGAGTGAGATAGCGCCGCCTCGATCGCAGGCTGAGTAAAAACCCCATCCCCATAATCGGAACAGACTACCGCATCCACAGTATCAAGCACAGAGCGGATATACGCGGCCAGTTGCATCTGCAAATCAACATTTGGCAACTCATCCGATTTGCGATCGATCCGCACAATTTGCTGCGTCACCGACTGGCGAGCGTGACCGGAAATGCGAGTTTTAGTCACCGTTGGACGGTCTGGATCGATTAACATTCCAGCAGTATCAATCCCAGCAGCCTCAAAGATGCGGCGCAAAGCTTGCCCTTGCTCATCATCTCCCACCAGTCCGGCAACCTTGACCTTTGCGCCCAATTTTGCCAGGTTATAGACCGCATTAGCGCCACCTCCAGGCACCTGTCGAGTCTGTTCGTGACGAATAATCAATACCGGCGCTTCGCGAGAAATTCGCTCCACCTGACCCGTGAGAAACTCATCCAGGGTCAAATCACCCACTACCAGTACGTGCGATCGATCGAAGCAATCTAATAGTTCGCTCAATCGCTCAGATGAGCAACGCAGTCGCTCCAAAAAGGAAGAATCTGGAGTCATATCATGTCTGGTAGCATCGGTTACCTAAAAAATTCCTGTTCTGATTCTTATCTGCGTTTATCTGCGTTCCAGAGTCTTCATCTGCGGTAAAAATTTAACCAACGGTGACAACAGACAATTTGATGATAAATCATCAATAACTTCAACTGTTCGATGAAGCTCCTGAAGTAGAAGGTGAATCTTTTTGCTCAATCTCGATCCGATACAGATAAACCTCATACTTGCGAGTTGATGGAAAGGCACTCCGCTTTTGAATATCTTCTATTGCAGCTTGATCTAGTCTAGGGTAGCCAGTACTGCGTATCACTTCGGGGTTACCCTCCCTTTTGCCATTCGGGTTTACTAACACGGCGACATTTGCTTGGTTAACATCCGGCAGCTTCTCGTCTATGGGAGATTTAACAAAGATAATGTCTGCCATTGTCGTTATCTTCAGATTAGCTGAAAACTTTTTGTTTTTGTCCTCCAACCAGGTTCTCAACTTTCCAGATGCGTATTGATCGGTCGTGAAATTTAAGTCGTAACCGTAGTTATACTTGATCGACAAATCCCTAGATTCTTGACTTTGCTGCGGCATGGGAGACTCCTTGGGATAGAAATTAGGTAGACGAGTTTCCAGGTTTGAAGGGTTGACAGGTTCGCTTATCTTCGGCAATGTCTGGATAGGAGGAGGAGAGGGTGTTAAGGAAGGCGAAATTGTACCGGGTGGTAATATCGGTAGAGTGTCATTAGGTCGCACTCTGCTTTCAGTACCTTTGGCAATATTTTGGCGTTCTGAAGGAGTACTACGTTCAGGAGTAGTAGTGCGTTCAGGAGTAGTAGTGCGTTCTGAAGAAGTACTACGTTCAGGAGTAGTAGTAAGTTCTGGTGCAGTGGTGCGTTCTGAAGGCGTACTACGTTCGGGAGTAGTAGTGCGTTCAGGAGTCGCGGTGCGTTCAGGAGTCGTGGTGCGATCGGGCCCGATCGCAGTTTGTGGCCTTTGACGCGATTCTATTTTAACTTCCGGCTCGGTAACAAGCGATCGCTCTTTTGGCGTTAGTTCTTGGCGACGAGAAGCACTTCGCCTCTGGGATGAACGCTCTTTTGAAGTAACCGGCGGTGGCGACAACGGAATAGTTGGAGGGTTATCAAGGGGAATGTTGGGAATAGGCGGCAAAGGCGTATAAGACTGCACTGGTGGCAAAGGGGGCAACAAATTTGTGGGCGGCAGTGGCGGCGGTAAGGATGGCAATGTGGGTTTTGCCAAAGAATATTCTGGCAGGCGACTCTGTTCATCTGGAGTCAACTGTACAAATCCCACAATTCTTCGCCGATCGGATTCTGCCGATTTGGAGGATGATAATACTGGCTGAATCACCCAGAACAATCCGTGGATACCCACAGAAATCAAGGTTGCCAACATAGTCGGCAGATTAAATCTTTTTTCCTGATAAGTTGGAACTCGCGGAGTGTAGGATGCAGGTATTTGATGCTTGGTCTTAGTTTTGGTAGACAATTGGGTTACCTCATCAAAGGGGGAGTGGGGGAGTGGGGGAGTGGGGGAGTGGGAGAGTGGGGGAGTGGGGGAGTGGGAGAGTGGGGGAGTGGGGGAGTGGGGGAGTGGGAGAGTGGGAGAGTGGGGGAGTGGGGGAATAAAAATATTGTTTTTTTGAACAAAAGTATAACAACTCCGAAAGAGCCAAAAGAAAAGAGGTGTGGGGGATGGGACTAGCTTGTTTTTTCTTTTGACTTTTGACTTTTGACTTTTGACTTTTCTAGTTCCTCATTAGTTACTTGAACAATCAGCAACGAGAAGTAGGGTAACTTGAGATGGGGCCGATCGCACAAATCCCTATAAATTACCATATCCGGTAGTGTCGCTCGTTCCACAACATAGCTGCGACTCAGTAACTGACGCCGCTGTAAAACCTGCCAAACTCGATCGTAAACTGAACTTACCTTGAGTAAAACTACCACATCAGCCCAGTCTAGAACCGCCTCCAATTCCTCCACCCGATAAAGCGCCGGTAACACAACCAACTTTCGATCGCGAATTGTCAAAGGTATCCCCAACACTGACGCCGCCGCCATCGGCGAACAAACTCCCGGTACAGTTTGGATCGCCACCTCTGGATGCAGCTCTTGCAGTGTCTGAGCCAAATACGTAAAAGTACTGTAAAAACTTACATCCCCTTCGCAGGCAAAAGCCACATCTTTACCTTTTTCAAGATATTGCCAGACTTGTTCTGCCGCCTGATGCCACGCGGAGGAGAGAATAGTTTCATCCTGCACGTAGGGGAAATTCAAAGCCAGCTGCACGCTTGAGGGACTCAGCCATTGAGCTACAATCTGCTCAGCCATACCTGGTTTGCCGCCTACCCCCAAAGGGAAAGCTACCACCGGCACCTGTTTGAGCAATCGCAGTCCCTTGAGGGTAATCAATTCTGGATCGCCCGTCCCGACGCTGATTCCGTAGAGTATGCCTGCTTGCACAATCAAACCTAAAATCCCAAATCGAAAATGCCTTTGCCTACTGTTATTATGCCGGGATATCTGGAAGGTGCGATCGCCTACCGCCCGATGGAACAACTCTTGCAACAACTCGGTTTTCCAACGGTGACAGTGCCTTTGCGAAAACGAGATTGGTTGCCAACTGTAGGAGGTCGGTCAATGGTGCCTATTTTGCGGCAACTCGATCGAACGGTCAAACAGATGTTGCAGCAATACAACGTTTCCCAGATTAACCTGATCGGTCACTCAGCAGGCGGCTGGATATCTCGGATTTATCTGGGAGAACAGCCTTACATTATTCATGGTGACGTTACGGAGACGGCTGGTTTGTGGCACGCTCATCCATATATCGCCACCCTAGTAACCCTGGGTACTCCCCATGTTAGTCTAGAGCGTTGGACAAAACGCAATCTAGATTTTGTCAAAATCAACTATCCAGGTGCATTCTATCCGCAAGTGCGCTACATCTGCGTTGCTGGTAAAGCCATCTACGGTGCTAGACGCCCAGGCAGTTGGTTAGCCTACAGCAGTTATCAATTAACCTGCGGCAGAGGAGATAGCTGGGGAGACGGCATTACCCCCATTGAAGCTGCTCATCTGGAAGGGGCAGAAAATCTCGTTATAGAAGGTGTGCTACATTCCCCCAGATCTCCCGGTATTTGGTATGGTTCGCCGACAGCTTTGCAATCTTGGGCGTCTTACCTAGCTTAGGGGCTAGAACAGCAATTCAGTAATCGTAGGGGCGAAGCATTCGGGTATAAAATATATCGCTCTTACCCTAGATTTCCTGCCCGAATGCTTCGCCCCTACAAGCCAAAAACGCACCACCAAGTATTACTGAATCGGTGTTCTAGGGGCTAGGGGAACTTCCAAGGCTGGAGAAGCAATTGGCACTTCCTCGACTTCTGGCAACTTTTCTAGGGACAGGCGAGAGGACGGACTAGCACCGGATAAACGCTTGAGCAGGTTGGGTCTTGGGTCGTGCAAGAGGTAGATAATGCGATCGCCCAACCGCCAATCTTCAGACGCTGGAACGACCATTAGGCGATCGTCTCGTTCTATTAACAACGGCATTAGATCTTCAGAACGAATCAGCGCCTGAAGATGCGCCTGATGAAACGCAAATCCCTCTTCCTTCAGCGCTGTTTCGCCTAATTTAACTTTCCCCTCATTCAAATACTCATTCCAATTCTTAATCTGTAATTGCGAAACAAAAGCCTGTTGTACCTTAGATTTATTCTTCGCAGGATTAGCTTGAGGTTCTAGGGGAAATACTGCCAAAACTCTAGGAGGTGCGAATTCTTCTGCGGCGCGTTGAGCTAACACTAAATTTACTTCTCCATTGCTGGTCATAGCTACGAAAGTCCCCATTGATGCCAGCCCCGCCTCTTCCAAAACGCTGGTATCAAGACCGCTGCTTAAGAAAACTCGTAAATTCTCCTGTTCGGCTATTAGGCAAGCTTGCGGATCGGTATCGATTAAAACAACCAATTCTCCTCGTTCTTGAAATAAACGAGCAATCAATCTACTTAAAGGATTACAGCCCACAATTACCGCACCTGTTGCCTCTTTTGAAGTGATTTGCAGCAAATTGGCTATCCAACCAGCGGTCAGCCCTTGCACAAACACGGTCATAATAATGGTGAGGAAAACAAGAGCTTTGATCGAATCTCCGCCATTTATTCCCCGTTCGGTTAACAGAATTGAGAACAAAGACGCCACAGAAGCCGAAACAATTCCCCTGGGGGCAACCCAGCTGAGAAATATTTTTTGCCGCCAGTTGAAATCGCTGTTTAAGGTACATAAGGTGATGCTTAAGGGGCGCACGACAAACATCAGCACCAAGACGGTAAACAAGCTACCCCAACCAAGGGCAAATAAACTGGCAATTGATAAACCCGCCGACAGGAGAATGAACAAAACCGAGACGCTGAGAACAGTCAGCTGACCTTTAAACCGCCGCAACAGTCGTTCTTCTGGAACTGACGATGCTTTCATGACAATTCCGGCGACTACGGTTGCCATCAGTCCCGACTCGCTGCGGATTAATTGCGCCAAACCAAACAAGCCCCACAAACCAGCCAAAACAACCAGGTTTTTCAGGTCTTCTGACAGAAAATTAGCGCGTTTGAGAATCAAGCCCAGCAACCAGCCGCCAGCAGCACCAATGCCACCGCCAATGCCGAGTCGCAGGAATAAGCCGATGATAGCGATCGAAGGATTGACACCTGCATTCACGATAGTGTCCAGCACGACTACGGCCAGAATTGCCCCTACCGGGTCGATCAAGACGCCTTCTCCTTCTAGAAGTGCAGCAACTTGTCGATCGACTTTGACGTGCTTGAGGAGGGGACTAACCACAGTGGGGCCTGTTACTACTACCAGGGAAGCATAAAGAAATGCGATCGGCCAAGGGAACTCCCCCAGCCAGTGTGCAGCCATGCCGCCTCCCATCAGGGTGATCAGAGTACCAAAGGTGACTAAATTTCGGAGGCTACCCGAAACCTCACCCAAATCTCGGAGTTCCAGGTTTAGGCCACCCTCGAATAGGATGATAGCTACACAGAGGGCAACAATGACTTCCAGACCAGTGCCCAGCAAGTTAGGATGTAGCAGCCCAGAAACACTAGGCCCCAACAGAATGCCAAAAAGCAACAAGAAGACAATGCCAGGAACTTTGAGAAATGCGGCCAGAACCTGAGCTAGAATGCCTGCAAGGACTGCTATCACTATTTGCAGGGTAATTTGAAAAGATGATTCCATAGGTCTTCTTGTCGCAGGCGATCGATTAGGTCAGAATGCCTCGTTTTTACTGCACAAAAGTTTTGCTATTTTTTGTTAAATTTACACAATCGTTCAGTCCTGGTATTCTAACATCCAGTTTCCGGCGTGAGAGAAGCGATCGGTCCTCTATGGCGCAAGAACAAATTTTTTCGGCTCTTCCGTACTTAGTGTGCTAAAATGTTATGAAAATGCCACAATAGTAAAGCCCGTATTTCAAAATTATTAAAA
>NZ_JAIQZM010000001.1:675260-691317 GCF_023333595.1 Argonema galeatum A003/A1 | reverse complement strand
TTAATCAATCCTCTACATTTAAGAAATTGGTTTGCTAATTGCTGCTACTGTACCTCATAACAGCGGGAACCGCTGTATTAAAAATATTAAATTTTTAGTCATTAGTCTAGGAATTACGCATTTTATCTCCTCATCCACTACAGATGTAGAGTCAATTCATGAATTGACTCTACGTAGGTGGGCATAATTAAACGTAAAATTGCCAGGCCCTTAGAAACCCGGTTTCGCAGGAGTTACCGGGTTTCTGGGAGTTCAGTTTATTTACGCCAATGACCAAAAATCAAGGGATATTTCCGCTATATCCATCAGGAAAAGTCGTTGTGCGATCGAAGTGAGCCTTTGATAAATCGATCCGCTAAGCGCGAAACAAATTACTACCGGCAAGAGAAGCTCCTTCCAGGTTAGCTTGGTCTAAATTCGCTCTGCTTAAATTAGCGTATCTTAAATTGGCATTAAGGATTAGTGGAGGAGGTCAAGCTAAGATCGAAGCAAAATAGAAGCGTCCTATAACTTGTATGGCAGAAGTGCAATACTCTCTAGCTCAGCATTACCACGAGCGAACTAAATATGACCCCCAGACCATAGCAACTAAAAGTCAGGGGTTGGACTGGTCGCGTCAGCCGGTGCCATTCAAGGAATACAAAATTGGCACTTCCTTTGACCTCAAACCTTATCTGAAAGAAGAACCAGAAGCGTTTGGGGGCTCTTCAGCGGCGAAGTGGTGGCGGCGTCTGTCTCGGTTGCTGTTTTGGAGTTACGGTTTGACGGCGAAAATGCCGACGATGGGAGATACGATGTATCTGAGGGCAGCGCCTTCTGCGGGTGGATTGTACCCGGCTGAGGTGTATTTGATTTCTCGCGGCACACCGCTACTGCCGCCAGGATTGTATAATTATCAGCCCAAGACTCATTCCCTGATTCATTTTTGGGAAAATGAGGTCTGGAAGGCTTTGCAAGATGCTTGTTTCTGGCACCCAGTTTTAGATAGCACTCAGATGGCGATCGTAACGACAGCAATTTTCTATCGCTCATCCTGGCGCTATCAAGACCGAGCTTATCGGCGGATTTATCTCGATACGGGTCATCTGCTGGGTAATATTGAGTTAGCGGGCGCTATGAATGACTATCGCCCTCATTTGATCGGCGGATTTGCGGATGAGGCAGTCGATCGCTTGCTTTACTTGGACTCTGAGCAAGAAGGGACTATTGCAGTGATTCCCTTGGCAGACTTGCTGGATGTCAAGCAAAATTTACCGCTAGCTTCAACGGTGTTGCCTTCTGGGACTCAGACAAATTATCCCTTCTTACGGGATGGGGAACTGCTGGGATATTTCCATCGCGCTACGCAGATCGAGTTGTCGAAGTCGCCAAAGACTCTAGACATCGTTGCTGAAACATCGCTGGAGGATAAGTACAATTTTCCCTTCTGTCTGAAAGTTTCTACTGCCACGGAGCCGATCGATTGGGGAGAAAGCCTGGAAGCACTGGAGGACACGATTCTTAGGCGTCGTTCCACTCGTGCCTACAGCGGTGCAAATCTGAGTTTGGATGAACTGAAAGCTTTACTTGATTTTACATACCAACCTTTGCACTACATCGACCAGGATTTGGATGGTTCTCCAGATTATTTCGATTTGAGTTTAATCGAGACATTTATCGCTGTGTCTGGGGTAGACGAGTTGGAGGATGGCTGCTATTATTACGCACCAGTAGCCCAAGAATTACGACAGATTCGCTTTAAAAACTTCCGGCGGGAGTTGCATTACCTGTGCCTGGGACAGGATCTGGGGCGCGATGCGGGGGCGGTGCTGTTCCACACGGCTGATTTGAAAACTTCTGTGGCGAAGTATGGCGATCGCGTATACCGCTATTTGCACATGGACGCCGGTCATCTGGGCCAAAGGCTGAATTTAGCTGCGATCGGCCTCAATTTGGGCGTCAGCGGCATCGGCGGCTTTTTTGATGACCAAGTGAATGAAGTTTTGGGCATCCCCGCTGATGAAGCCGTTCTCTATATCACCACCTTGGGGCGTCCCCGCTAACTGCGCTCTTCTGTTCACCTATAGCAGCTAGCCAACCAGACTGGGTATGTCAACAGCAATTTTGCGTAAATTTTGGAGAATGCGATAATAAAAGCAGAGGAAGTGGGTAAGTTCTATATGGTTGGAACTGAGTAACCAAGTAGCGAATTATGAGCAAAGTTCTGGTTGTGGAAGACAGCCTTACGCAACGGGAGATGATCTCAACCCTCCTGAAAAAAATTGGGCTGAAGGTTACAGTGGCTTGTGATGGCGTCGAAGCACTGGAACAAATTGAGGCGAATCGTCCCGATCTAGTCGTTCTGGACATTATTATGCCGCGTATGAACGGCTACGAAGTTTGCCGCAAGATCAAGTCTGACTCCAAAACCCAGAACTTAGCTGTGGTAATGTGTTCGGCTAAGAAGGAAGAGTTCGATCGCTACTGGGGGATGAAACAAGGTGCAGATGCCTATATCGCTAAGCCTTTTCACCCTCAAGAGTTACTTGGGACGGTGAAACAGCTTTTGCGCGAGTAGAGGCAAGAAATAAACTTGAATGTAGAATCATGAGCAGCAAACATGATAGTTCAATCACCACCGAAACTTCTAACTGTCGATGAGTTTGTTACACAATATGGCCATAACTCTCGCTATGAGTTAATTGATGGGAAGTTAATTGACATGGAACCAACTGGATCTCACGAACAAGTCTTCGCGGCAGCACAGTAAGAGCTATCGTTTCTCTTATATCTTTGTTTCTGAGTATATTTACTCATTGCGTAACTGAGATGATCCGGCTATGGATAGAGTATCAATTGAAACTGGTAAGAAGATAATGAAACACTGGTATGAAGAATTATTTGATAATTATGCAGATAAGTATGATCGGGAGGGGTATACCTCTGGAACCTTGGGTGAAGTTGATTTTATTGAAAAAGAACTTGATTATGATAAAAATAAGTTAATCCTTGATGTTGGCTGTGGAACCGGGAGACATTCACTAGAACTGGCTAGGCGTGGTTACAGTGTTACAGGGATCGATTTATCAGAATCTATGCTCGAAAAAGCTAGAAAAACTGCTGATAAAGAAAAACTAAAAATTGGTTTTATCAAAAAAGATGCCCGTAATTTTTATTGGGAAACACAATTTGATCTTTCTATTATGCTTTGTGAGGGAGCTTTTCCTTTAATGGAAACAGATGAAATGAATTTTTCTATTTTAAAAAATATTTATGCCTCATTAAAATCTCCGGGTAGACTGATATTGACTACCTATAATGGTTTATATCCTTTGTTTAATTCTGTTAAGGATTTTCTTAACTCCAATCCCGGCGAAACCAAAAGCCAGGAAAATTCTTTTGATTTGATGACTTTCCGCGATTATTCCGTTTATGAAACAATTGATGATTTAGGTAATAAAAAAGTTGTGAAATGTAATGAAAGATATTATACTCCCCCGGAAATTAACTGGCTGCTTAAATCGATTGGTTTTACCAGAACAGAAATTTTTGGCTGCCATTTAGGGGCTTTCAGTCGTAATAATAAACTAACCACTGAAGATTATGAAATGCTTGTTGTTGCAGAGAAGTAGCCCGAATAAAACAATGAATTCTTTTGTCTGAGTATTTTTACTTATTAGCTAATTGAGATGCTCCCGCTGGCAGTATTGGGTGATGGTTTACTAGCGTTGGGGTTAGGTTTGGAGATCTTAGTTTTGCAGCATCCTTCGCGCTGTTAAGGGAAGCGATCAAAACGCTCAGGACTTAAACAACGGATGATATCCAAAATCCTCTCATCCAAAATCCAAAATCGAATTAGCTATTTCCCAATACAAAAACGGCTGAAAATTCTATCAAGTACTGACTCTGTAACTTCCTCGCCAGTGATTTCTCCGAGTGCTTGAATGGCACCGCGAAGGTCAATTGTCCAGAAATCAAGAGGCAGTTGGTTTGCAATAGTAGCCTGTACTTGGTGTAGAGATGTTTTGGCTCTTGTTAAGGTTTCAGCTTGACGTTGATTAATTGCCAAATCTATGTTAGCTGCCTGGAGGTTGCCAGATCGGACTGCTTCTAAAATAGCTTTTTCTAAATCTTCAATACCCTGATTTTGGGCGGCTACTGTGAGGATTTTGGATTTTGGATTTTGGATTTTGGATTGAAGAAGTTTTAATTCATCTTCTTTTAATAAATCGATTTTGTTGATAACTAAAATTACGGGGCGGTGTTGCACCTGTGCGTAGATTTCCGCGTCAGCTGGCGTCCAACCGGCTTGGGCGTCTATAGTAAGTAATACTAGGTCGGCATTTTGGGCGGCTGTACGCGATCGCTCTACGCCGATCTTTTCCACTACATCCACGGTTTCCCGAATCCCGGCTGTATCCAGCACTTGCACGGGTATTCCGCCCACTACCAGGGTCGATTCTACAACGTCGCGGGTGGTGCCGGGAAGGTCGGTGACGATCGCGCGATCGCTCCTACTCCAAGCATTCAGCAAACTCGATTTTCCCACGTTCGGACGCCCGACAATTGCCACTTTCAACCCGGTACGCAGCAGTTCTCCCTTGTCAGCAGTTGCTAAAATGCGAGTTACTTCTGCCAAAACTCGATCTATTTGCGCTTTCACCACTTCTTCATCCAGTGGCGGCAAATCTTCCTCAAAATCAATTCTGGCTTCAATTTCTGCCAATATATGCAAACAGGTGACACGCAACTGCCGAATTGGTTCGCGCAACTTCCCCTGTAACCCAGCTAAGGCTAATTGTGCCGCTTGGGGCGATTTAGCACCGACCAAATCGGCTATACTTTCTGCCTGAGTTAAATCCAAACGCCCGTTTAAGAAGGCGCGAAGGGTAAATTCTCCCGGTTGTGCCAGTCTAGCACCCTCTTCTATACATAGCTGCAATACTTGCTGCACGGCCATGATGCCGCCGTGACAATGGAACTCTACCACATCTTCGCGGGTGTAAGAGCGTGGCGCTTTCATAATCAGCAATAGCGCTTCATCGACTAGCTGCTGCGTCTGGGGATGGTGGATGTAGCCGTATAGGATGCGGTGAGTTTCCCACTGCTGACGCCCTGGCGCGTGGAAAAGGGCGCGTGCGATCGCGATCGCTTCTGTACCTGACACGCGCACAATGCCCACGCTGCCCTGTTGGGGGACAATTGCTGTGGCTAGAGCTGCGATCGTTGTGCCTTTTGTCAATGTCTGAGACATTCTTACTGTATGAGATATATTTTGAAGGCTGCCAAGTGCGATCGCACTTCGCCATTTACCAGACAATACCAATTTTCTATCTTTTTCCTTTGACGGCGGTGATTATTTCTTCCTTAACCAGCATTAATTCATACAATTCCCCTAGTGTATAAGTTCTACCTGTGTGGGGATTTTGGGGTTCTAGGGCTACCCGCAAGGTTTCCAGCGTATCGGCGTGAATTTTTGTTACACACCCATTTTCAATGTCACTAGATGTGCTTGGTGGAAGTCCGCAATAATTCTGCAAGTCTTGGAGACTCCAGCGCTTGGTTTCTCTGGCATCGTGAAGAATATCTCCAACACGCAGGATTCCCTCACGCTTGAATCGATAACGACCTGAACCTTGTTCCACTCTTCGCCTGCTCCCAGTTTTAACTTTAGTCAATATAGGGTCATCTAAAACTTAAGTCGATCCATTACATTCTATGTCACAAGTCTTGACTATTATTACGCTATAGCGTAGAATATAAATATTCGTACTAGCAGATAAAGATAAAGACCAGAAGGAAAAGGGAGAGCATCATGTACCGCAAGAGTCAACCTCGTCTTAAAAGCCAAAGCCTGATTGCTACCGGGAAAATAAACCCGATCGAATGGTATATATCTAAAAGTGAGGCGGCTCTAGCACTCAAAGACTTCGGTATTCCCGTAAAGGAAGTTAAGAAAGTACGCTGTCTGAAGCATCAAGTCTGCGTGTCGTACTGGAACATAAACGGAAAAGTGTGCTGTTCCTTTTTCAGCTACCGGATTTTCGAGCGTTGGCAAAAGGCAGTCGAACGGCTAATTCACAATTGCCAAATTTTCGGGGAATGGGAGAGGCTGAGAGATATTATACACTATGATATGCTGAAATTCGCTTATCCAGTAGAGATGGCCGATCGAATTTGGGATACATTGAAAAATCGTTGGCATCAGTTGAGGACAGCTGTGCGAATAGCGGAAGCATTAGCAGTTTGAGGCTGTGCCATAGGTGTATCAACGCATCAAAGGACTACCGTGGTGATGGATTAGATACCACTTTCCACCCATAAACTCAAAGATATTTGTAGCCATTGATTGTGCCTGAGATCTTCTGCCATCGCTTACTTGTAAAACATTTTCTCTCAGGATAACGTAAGCGATATTGTTGCGAACTTCTGTTGCCACAATATCTGTTTCAATTTCCAAGTATTGGGTATTTCTAAATATCGCCTCCCAAGAAGAGCGAATTTCTTTCCATCCTTTGAGCGCGTTGCGTCCGGGATGAATGCAAATGCTCACAGTTCCCTGCGACCAAACGGAACTCATCGCTTCCAGATCTTTTTTTTCAAAAGCTCGATAAAAAGCTGCGTTTGCAGCTAATATTTCAGTATGCTCGTCGGTCATTTTTTTTACCTCGATCTTGAATGATCTGGCGAAACCGCAGTCGCCAAGTTTTCCCGACTTTCTAACAAAGTAGCAGTGGCGTTAGCTACAATAGTCGCCGCCCCCAGGAAAAATTTGCGATCGATAGTTTCAAGTGTATCGCTCGATCGATGATAGTGAGGCGATCGAAAATTGGCAGTATCGGTAACGAACACCGCACCTATGCCCCGATACCAGAAAGGCGCGTGGTCGCTACGCAGCACATCGGGTGTTGCCAAACCTTTTAAAGGTATGGGTAGCGTCACGACGGCTGGCAAACCCTGTTGGTTAGACTGCTTGAAACTGTTGAGTAGTGGTAAGTGTTCTAAATCACCCGCTACCGCTAGAAAGTCTCCCCAGTTAGAGGGAGGAGTTATTGGTAAACCTTGGGGGTAGCGCTGACATCCCGGCGTGCGACAAGCAAAGCCTACCATATCGAGAACGATCGCACCCCGCAGGTCAGTCAAATTTGCTGCATTGTTGGTAAATGCCAAACTGCCGATCAGTCCCTTTTCTTCCAAGTCGAAAAATGCCACCTGCAACGTCCGTGGTGTCTGACGTTTCCCCAAAACGCGGGCAACCTCTAAAACGGTAGCTACACCGCTGGCATTGTCGTCAGCCCCAGACGAACCTTTAACCGTATCGTAGTGAGCTGCTAGTAGAATGGTTCCAGCTTCTGGGTTGCGGCCCGATCGCTGTGCCACTACGTTAACACCACCCTGGAACGATTGCAGCGTTGGCGACCATCCCGAAGCTTTCAAAACTTGGGTAATGTAGTTTCTGGTGCGAGTGCGATCGCGATCGGTATAACGCTCTCTAGCTAAAGCTTTGATGTGTGCCAATAGCCGTTTGGCGCTCAAAGGTGGCGCAACAACAGTTTGCGGCGTTTGTGCTATGGCATTCTTCTGGGTCTTATTGTTAGCTGTGTCTTCTTGCTTTACTGAAGAAATTACAGATTTTCTTTCCCAGTCCTCAGTCCCTTGCGTGGGGTGAGTGCGATCGCCAGGATGGCCAAATTGTTTGTGCGGCAGAATCACTACAACTGCCAAAATCATCATCAGCAATGCCACCCAAATCGATTTTTTTATGGGCATATCAGTTAAGGGATGTCTTACTCCGTTCCCGCCAAAAGATTATGTAGGGGCGAAGCATTGCGGAATTAACGTTTCGGTTTTGAATTAAGATTAATCCCGCAATGCTTCGCCCTTCCACTATACATAGTCTTCCACAACCGTTGGGAGTAATGCAACGTCTGACATCCTAGCTGATTTTATAAAAGACTGATAAACTGCACTGCTGGCGAACAGTTGTAACGCATATCTGGCTGACGAGTAACCGTACAAAGCCGACAATAACTGGGTTTATAACACCGATGAAGTAGGAGGTTTAGTGCGAATTTTGACAACGGTAAAACCCATACAAAATAGCGTGAAAACCGCTACTACTATAGCTACACAATCATTTTAAGAAACGTTAAAATAGAAGTAATTCACCAGAGAATTGCTAAATAAAATGAAAGTACAATCATCTGTTTTAGTACATTTAGGATACGGGAAATATGTGCGATCGGATCGAGTAACCGCTGTAGTTCCGATCGAGGAAGAACGCGGCCCAGGACGACGCACATGGGTTCATGTGGAAGGACAAACCAACCCCCTCGTTGCCTCGCGAGCTGAAGATAGTATTGTGCGCGACTTAGTGCAAGAGCCGCATGAAGTTACCCAGTCTCGTCAGCAGCAAGAAATTCTGCAAGATTTATTAATAGACTTGGCTAACATCAATGCGACAGTGCGCCGCATTAATCGCGACGAAGGCGGTTTAGATCTCGATCGCCTAGAGCGACGCATCCGCCAAATTTTAGAAGCATAGTAAGCTGCTACGCATCTAAAATGACCGTCAGTTTTTCTCTTGCTTCTTGTGGGATGGGCAGGAAAGCCCGTCTTTGTATTCGATTTAGATGCGTAATAGCTTACTTCCGGGTCATCGGTGTCCCCTTCTACCCCGCAATTCCAGGAACGGTTGTGACTTTCGCCATCGCAACTGTTTTCGCCATTCGCCTCATTGTGCTTTTCGTTGTAGCTGACCAGATCGTAGAGGGTAAAGCCATCGTGGGCAGTGATAAAATTGATACTGGCATAAGGACTGCGCCCATTCGCCTGGTACAAGTCAGAGCTACCAGTGAAGCGGTAAGCAAATTCCCCTAGCAATTCATCTTCACCGCGCCAAAAGTCCCGCACAGTATCCCTATACTTACCATTCCACTCCGACCACAACAGCGGGAAGTTGCCGACTTGATAGCCGCCTTCTCCCACATCCCAAGGTTCGGCAATCAGTTTCACATCAGCAAGTACGGGGTCTTGGTGGATGATAGTGAAGAAAGATGCCAGACTATCCACATAAAATAGTTCACGCGCCAGTGCGGAGGCAAGGTCGAAGCGGAAGCCATCGACGTGGCATTCCAATACCCAGTAGCGCAGACTATCCATGATTAACTTCAAGATTTGCGGATGTCCGACGTTGAGGGTATTGCCGCATCCCGTAAAATCCATGTAGAAGCGGCGATCTTCTGGTGAGAGTTGATAGTAAGCAGCGTTATCTATGCCGCGAAACGACAAGGTGGGGCCTCTTTGATTGCCTTCCCCGGTGTGGTTGTAGACCACATCCAGGGCCGCCCGTGACAGGGGATTTCCTGGGCTTCTTGACCGCCGAAGTTACCGACACCGCTACCACCGTATTCAGTCGCATCGCTGTTGAGCAATTCTTTCCAGTAGCCATCTGTGGGAACGCCAATTCGGTAGTCGTAGCGGGGTTGGGGAGTAAAATTGCACACTACCAATACGATCGATTCAGGATGGTCAGATGGTTGTGCGTCCTCAGTTTCCAGCGCCCAACTTCCTTTACGAATCAAGCTGACTACGCTGTTTTCTGAATCGTTGCAATCAATCCACTCAAAACCATTGGGGTCGCAGTCGAGTTCGTGAAGCGCTGGTACTTCTCGGTAAACTTTGTTCAAGTCAGCGACCCACTTTTGCAAACCTGCATGGAAAGGGTACTGCAACAGATGCCAGTCTAAGCTGGTGTCGTGGTTCCACTCGTTCCACTGACCGATTTCAGCGCCCATAAACAGGAGCTTTTTGGCGGTGGAGGCGTACATATAACCAAAAAGCAATCGCAAATTCGCAAATTTCTGCCAGTAGTCTCCCGGCATTTTACCAATTAGCGAACCTTTGCCGTGTACGACTTCATCGTGAGAAAGCGGCAAAATAAAGTTTTCGTTGTACGCATACAGCATCCTGAAGGTAAGTAGGCGGTGATGATATTGGCGGTGGATGGGATCTTGACTCATGTAGCTGAGAGTGTCGTGCATCCAACCCATGTCCCACTTGTAACCGAAACCCAAACCTCCCAAATAGCTGGGCCGAGATACCATCGACCAAGAGGTGGACTCTTCTGCAATGGTCATTACATCGGGGAAGCGATCGTAAATTGCCTCGTTGAAGCGATGGATGAAGGAAATTGCTTCCAAATTTTCATGACCGCCATATTGATTGGCTACCCATTCTCCGTGCTTGCGAGAATAATCCAAGTAAAGCATGGAAGCTACCGCATCTACCCGCAACCCGTCGATGTGACACTTTTCTAACCAAAAGAAAGCACTGCTGATTAAAAAACTTTTGACTTCATTGCGTCCGTAATTAAAGATAGCGCTATTCCAATCCGGGTGATAACCTTGACGTGGATCGGCGTGTTCGTAGAGGTGCGTGCCATCAAAATACGAGAGTGCAAATTGATCGTTGGGGAAGTGAGAAGGCACCCAATCAAAGATGACGCCGATATCGTGCTGGTGCAAATAATCCACCAGATACATGAAATCTTGCGGTGTTCCGTAGCGGCTGGTGGGGGCGAAATAGCCTGTTGCTTGGTAACCCCAAGAAGCATAGAAAGGATGTTCCGTAATTGGCAAAAATTCAACGTGGGTGAAACCCATTTGCTGCACATATTCTGTCAGCTTGGGAGCAAGTTCTCGATAGGAGAGGGAACGATTTCCCTCTTCCGGTACTCGCATCCAGGAACCGATGTGCATTTCGTAAATGGAAATTGGCGCATTCAGGGAAGTGCTTTTACCGCGCTTTTTCATCCACTCAGAATCGTTCCAAGTGTACTCGCTATCCCAAATGACAGACGCGGTTTTGGGAGGTATTTCGTAAGCCAGCGCCATAGGGTCTGCTTTCTCTACCTCATAACCATTATGGGAAACAATATGGTACTTGTAAATAGTGCCTTTGCCGATACCTGGAATGAAGCCTTCCCAAATTCCCGTTAATCCTCTTGCTTTCAGCGGATGACTATCTTTATTCCAACCGTTGAAATCCCCTTTAACAGCAACATAAACGGCGTTGGGTGCCCAAACTGCAAAGTAGGTTCCCTCAACATTGTTGTGCTTAATTGGGTGAGCCCCTAGCTTCTCATGCAAGTTGAAGTGAGAGCCTTCGTTAAATAGATAAACGTCATCCTCTGTAAGCAACGTCACGTCGGAGTTTATTTCTAAAAGGGTTGCAACCATGATTTATTTCATCCTAAACGATGTCTTGAGTAATTCCATTTTGCATTACGCTAACATGACCAACTAGATTTTTCTAGAGTTTTATTTCTCTTAGGTAGCACCCCAAAAGTAACCGATTATCACGAAGTAAGTTTGACCGATCCACAAAGCGATCGCCTTCTTCCAAAAGTAAGATTTATTTATTTTTTGAAGTTATTAACTAATTTTAATTCTAGCCCTTCGCTCTAGTTAATATGCTTTGTTTATCAAAGAAAACATCACGCTTGAGGAAGATAGGCTCTCCCGTACAAAGGCGTGATAACTTTAGGTAATATATTTGTAGGTTGGGTTGATCGAAGCGAAACCCAACAACTTAGACTAATAAGTGGTTGGGTTTCGTTCCTCAACCCAACCTACATTCTAATAAGTGGTTGGGTTTCGTTCCTCAACCCAACCTACATTCCTTACGCAGACCGTTGAAAACGCTCTGATTTAAATGCAAGAACGATCGCCCTTTTTCCCCCTCTCCCCATTCTTCCTCGCCATCGGTATACCCGTAGTTATAGCCCCGCCATATCTACCCTAAGACAGTAGAAAATTGCAGACACAATCAGTAATACTCGCACGAGTAACGCACTTTCGCTCTCTTCTGACAAAAAATACCTTCTACAGCAAGATAAAGGAATCTTATGGTAGCGACCCCTCCCTCTCAAAGTTCGTCATCTCAATATGAGGTGGCTGATGCTTACAAACAAGTTGAAACCCTGGTATCGGAACCGAAACCAGAGATTGATATAGATTTAGACTTTCTCTATACCAGAGACATAGAATTTCGTCAAGAAACGATTTATTTCATCGTTGTCGATCGCTTTCATGACGGCGATCCCGACAACAGCGAAGGGCCAAACCCAGAACTTTACGACCCAGAGGGTAAAGATTGGGGTAAATATTGGGGTGGAGACTTACAGGGAATTATTGACAAACTCGACTACTTAAAGAACTTGGGAGTCACAGCAATTTGGCTCACTCCCCTATTCGAGCAAGTGGAAGCATTGTTTATTAACAGTGCCGCAATTCATGGCTACTGGATTAAAGACTTTAAGCGCATTAATCCTCGCTTTATTAAAGAGGGTGAAGAGCCTTCTTTGAACAAAACCCAAGACACCAAAGACACAACTTTTGACAGGCTGATTGCTGAGTTACACAAACGGAAAATGAAATTTATTCTGGATATTGTGTGTAACCACAGCAATCCAGATTTCAGCGGCAACAAAGGCGTACTTTATGACGACGGTGTTAAAATTGCCGATTTCAACGATGATAAAAATGGCTGGTATCACCACTATGGTGAAGTAAGTAACTGGGAAGACGAGTGGCAGGTACAAAACTGCGAATTGTCTGGTTTGGCAACCTTCAACGAAAATAATTCAGACTACCGAGACTACATCAAATCAGCGATTAAACAATGGCTAGACCGAGGCGTTGATGCTTTGCGGGTGGATACCGTTAAGCATATGCCTATTTGGTTTTGGCAGGAGTTTAATGCTGATATTCAAACCTACAAACCCGATGTTTTCATCTTTGGAGAATGGATTTATAACGACCCCAGAAATGAGCAATCGCTTGAATTTGCCAATTGCTCTGGCATGACAATCCTAGACTTTGGTCTTTGCGTAGCGCTTCGAGCAGCTTTGGGTCAAGGAGCAGAAGGGGGATTTCAACTGATTCAAGATGTTCTGAGCATGGATTCTCGCTACAACGGGGCAAACGAGCTAATTACGTTTATTGATAACCACGATATGCCCCGGTTCCAGTCGTTGAATCCAGACCCAGAAATGCTGCGGTTGGCGATCGATTTGATTATGACAACTCGCGGTATTCCCTGCATTTATTACGGCACAGAACAGTATCTCCACGACGATACAAATGGCGGCAACGATCCTTACAACCGCCCGAAAATGGAAAATTGGGACACCGAGACACCTGTTTATCGAGATATTCGGTTGCTATCAGGTTTGCGCCGACTCAATCCAGCAGTTTCTCTAGGAAGCCACTGGCACAAATACCTGACTCCCGATGTTTATTGTTATGTGCGGCGTTACCGCGATAACCGCTGTTTTGTGGCGATGAATCGGGGCAATCCTGTTACGATTGAGGCGGTTCATACAGATTTACCCGATGGAGAGCATACCGATGTTTTATCGCGGAGCAAGTTTGAAGTCAAAGATGGAAATTTGTATAATTTGGAACTAGGATCGCGGGAAGTGATTATTATCAGTCACGTTGGCGAACGAGTTAAAGGGCAAACGATCGTGCGGGCGCAAGTCAATGGCATCAATACTCAACCTGGTGAAAGGATTATCATAATCGGAGATTGTCCTGAGTTGGGCAACTGGGATATCTCTAAGGGTTACGGACTGGAATACATCAATGAAAACACCTGGTTTGCCGAAATTCCCTTTGATGAAAGTGCCGGAAGGCTGATTACTTATAAGTACGCGATGTTGCGCGAAGGGCAATCGCCATTGCGAGAAAATGTCGTCGCTCGTCGCTGGTTTGTAGCTAGTGAAGGCATGGTTAAATGGCGCGATGCCTGGGCTTGGTAGAAGTAAGGTGGGCATTGCCCACCGGGTCTTTTGGAATTATTATGCTAATGTTCCTGATGAACATTTTTGTAGGGACACGGCATCATAAATATTTCGGTAATACCAAAATTTTAATTATGCCGTGTCCTTTCTCAGCATATTTGACTTCAAAGAACCTGCCAACCTTAGCTTAATCGAACTAGATGGTGCGTTAGCGACAGCGTAACGCACCCTACTATTAACTACTGACTGAATAGAGCGAAACTCTGTGACGCCATTGTCAATTCTTCCTCCCCTGTCAATTTTTCTGGCAATTTAGAACCAGAACCCATCCACTTGTCATCGGCAGAGTCGAGAACTTTGTTCCAACTACCGCTAGCAGCAGCAGGTTTAAAAAGAACATCTTTTTCGCTGAAATTAAGCACATAAAATACCTGGCTTTCATCAGTCCAACGACGGACTTGCATCAGTTTGCCAGAGTCGTTGCAGGACACCTCTAAATTTTGCTTGTCGAGATTTTTCAAAGCAGGGAGCGTGCGTCGCAACTGAATTAAATATTGATAAAGTTCTAAGAGAACTTTGTGTTTACCTTCTTGGCGTTTTTGCCATTTCAGCTTGGACTTAAAGAAGGTCACGTAACTGAAGGGGTCTTGAAACTCTCCTTCCAGGTGAAAGTCTTTAAATTCCTCCTTTCTTCCGTTTCTTACTGCTTCGACCAGATTTTGATCTGTGTGACTGACAAAGTAGAGGAAAGGCGATTCCTCACCATACTCTTCACCCATAAAAAGTAGGGGGATGTTAGGTGAAAGCAAGAGAGCGCCAGCAGCTAATTTCAGGGCATCAAAGGAAACCAGTTGGGACAATCTCTCACCCAGCATTCGATTGCCTACCTGGTCGTGATTTTGAATACAGACTACAAATTGGTGGCCGGGAAAATCTTTAGCATCGCTGCCGTGATACCGCTGTCGGAAGGGCGAGAATTTCCAGGAGTAAATAAAGGTTTCTTTGATGGCTGTTGCCAGATGTTCGCACTTCTCGAAATCTTTGTAATACCCAATATTTTCACCTGTGACCAATGAGTGGAGGGAGTGATGAAAATCGTCACTCCACTGGGCATGAATGCCATAACCGCCTAAAGAGCGATCGCGAATTATACGCACATCGTTTAAATCGCTTTCGGCAATTAGATAAAGTTTCCTCCCCTGCTGCTGGGAAAGTGCGTCAACCCTTTCTGATAGTTCGTGAAGAATGTGTTTGCCCCCCAGGTCGTAAATGGCATGGACGGCATCCAAGCGCAGGGCGTCAATGTGATAATTCTCAAACCAGTAGAGGGCGTTTTCTATAAAGAAGTTGCGAACGCCGTCGCAGCGGACATCATCATAGTTAATTGCATTGCCCCAAGGAGTTCGGTAGGTTGATGTATAGTAGGGGCCATAATCACCTATGTAGTTTCCTTCCGGGCCAAAGTGGTTATAAACTACATCGAGAATTACTGCTATCCCCTGCTGGTGACAAGCATCCACAAGTAGCTTTAATGCTTCGGGGCCACCATAGGAATTTTGCACGGCATAGAGATAGGCACCATCATAGCCCCAGTTACGATTGCCTGGAAATTGCGCGATCGGCATAATTTCGATCGCATTCACCCCCAATTCGTGCAGTTCCTTCAGTCGGGGAATAATTCCATCAAAGGTGCCCGCTGGACTGAACGTACCGACGTGCAGTTCGTAGATAATCATCTCTTCGAGCGGAACGCCAGACCACTGGGCATCATTCCAACTCACGGTGCTAGGATCGACTACCTGAGAAGGCCCGTGTACGCTCTCCGGTTGAAAGTGGGATGCGGGATCAGGTCTTTCTAAAGAGCCTTCCAGCTTATAAAAATAGAGTGTTCCTGGCTCAACACCTTCAGCAGTTACTTTCCAATATCCTTCCTCATCTTGTTCCATCGGAATAAGACGATCTTCGGGTGAAATTATTTGTACAGCTACCTCTTTTAGATAAGGTGCCCAAACTGTAAATGCACAACGACCGTCACCCAGATAATTAGCGCCAATTTTCATATTTAATGCCCCTGCTCCTCTGCCATAGGTTTTTCCGATTTCCCGTTTCTAACTTCTCAAAAGCAATCGGAAAAAAGTGCAAAAAACTTTCTTGTTGATTTTCCTCAACCTAGATATAGATAGCCTCTTTCTTTGGAAGTAATCGTTCTGCGATCTTAGGTACGTTGTTGCGATGCCGCGCTCTTATACCAACTTGGATAAGAGCGCGGCA
>NZ_JAIQZM010000001.1:217958-242999 GCF_023333595.1 Argonema galeatum A003/A1 | reverse complement strand
GCCACCACTCATCGAGTCGGTGCCAGTGCCACCACTCATCGAGTCAGTGCCAGTGCCAGTCTTCGGGCTGTAAGTAAACACATATGTGTCTTTGCCACTTCCGCCGACGAGGGTATCCTTACCATTACCGGCATAAATGACAGTATCCTTCTTACCGCCGATCAAAACATCATCTCCGTCACCGCCAAAGAGGATAGATTCGCCAGATCCACCGTAGAGGACGTCGTTACCAGCACCACCAGATAGGTAGTTCTTCTTTTCTCCTCCTATGAGGACATCATTGGATTTTCCACCAATTATCAGGTTGTCGCCTTCACCACCGATCAGGACGCCTGCACCCTGAGCACCTTTGATGACTGCATCTTCATCAGTGCCTATGATTACCTGTTTGCTATCTTTTCCACCGGAGGCACCATCCTTAAGGGCGATCTTGATCAAACTATCTGCGTCAGTCGCACCTGAGAAGTCGGTTGATGCAATGTAACCTTTCGCCTTACCTTCCTGGAGATACTCCTCGAAGGCATTGTCATATTCACCTTTGTCGAGCGAATCTTTTACCCCTGAATTCAGTTCCTTGTAAAGTTTGAGGTCGAAGTTCTTACTGAATACACGCTCCTCTTTGAAGCCATACGTAGTTAAGTGTTCGTAGATGGTGATCGAGCCGCTTTTAACTGCATCGGCGACATCCGGGCTCTGCGTCAGGTAGAGATTGACGTCGATCATGGAGTTGAACGGACGATTTTCTTTGATTCCGTACTGATTCCAGTGCTGGAAGACATTGGTAATTGTCCCCTTTTCAACGCCGTCCGCGACATCTTTATTCTGCTTTAGGTACTCGTCTTTATCGAAATAGGAGTTCGGGCTGTCGCCATCCGATGCACCTTTTGTAATGTAGTACTGCAAAGAGCTGGAGACTTCCCCGTTCTCGATCGCCTTCTTTACTTTGTCATTCTTCCCGTAAGACTGGCTGTTGAAGGCACCACCACCGAGACTGCGACCCTTCTCCTTGGCACCAAACTTAAGGGCGTGTTCAAAGTAACCGATTTCACCTTTAGAGGCTGCGTCCTTTACATCCACGTTAGCATCTGCATACCCTTTGACATTGAAATAATCAGTACCTGTGCCGCGACCCTCTCTGTCGCCGCTCCCCAGTATGTGATCGATCGTAGCACTAAGCTTGCCACCTGTGGCCGCCTCATCAACGTCTTTATTTTGTTGGCGGTATTTGGTGACATCGATCGCTTCGCAGGGATTTAAATCCTCGAACTTGCCAATTTTTTCGTAGTGGTCTTTGGCATCTTTGGCTTTGCCTTCTTTGACCGCCTTGTCAATCTCTTTCTTGTACTTTTTCTTGTAGAACTTCTCGTCGAAAACGTCCTTCACACTTAAAGACATACAATCGCTCTCCCGCAAAGAATAGTGGACAACGTTTTATCTCCCGTAGAGTACAGAAGAATAGATACGTTACCCAGTAAGACGGTGTTGCAAAAGACTAGGTTCCCAAGTATAAAAAATAAATTTTTATACCTGTATGATGGCTTCAACTGTCGCCGTGGGTACAATATTAGCCATCCCTGCGAGTACGTTTTTACTCAGTAATATCCCTTAGTAAGTCAGTAATAATTTGCACAATGATAAATATCTATCTTTAGATAGATACGAAAAAATATGGCGTTTTATAGCGTGGCTAACCTGACAATTTTAACTTTCAGCGGTTAGCGAGGCTAGATGCAGGATAACCTCAAAAAGATTAAGTTTATGCGATCGCAGGGTGTGGCAATTTTAAATTTTAAGTAAAAATCTCACAGGATCGGCCCTGAATGCTCTCCAGTGCAGCTTGAGAGGTAGCACCAGCAACCGCAAGGCGAAAGGCAGAGTTGACCAACCGGAAGCCAAGACTTTCGCTCGCCAATGGCCCAAGCCGGTGTATTACATTCTTTGAAGTTTTGCTGACTTTTGCAGAAGTGGCAGAAAGCCCTGCGGTAAACTAAGCCTTGATCCTGAGAAGCTTATCGTTCAAATCTGCGTTTTGCAGATATTCCAGTTGTTGAGCCTTCATTCGGAGTCTTTATTCCATGTCTCATTCAGTAAAAATCTACGATACCTGCATTGGCTGCACTCAATGCGTCCGCGCTTGCCCGACTGACGTGCTGGAGATGGTTCCTTGGGATGGCTGCAAAGCAGCCCAAATTGCCTCATCCCCTCGCACACAAGACTGCGTTGGCTGCAAGCGGTGCGAAACTGCTTGTCCCACAGACTTTCTGAGCATCCGGGTTTACCTGGGAGCCGAAACGACTCGCAGTATGGGCTTGGCTTACTAGCGGTCTATTTCAGTCTTAAGTGCTGAGTGCTGAGCGCTGAGTGCTGAGTGAAGTTGATTCTTTGCTCGTTACTCGGTACTCAGCATTGTTGTAACTCAGATCTGGTACCAGCGTTATCACCTTTGTTTCTTGCCACAGCCCAAAGCTTACAGCCTAAATTTTTCGTCTAAAAACCCGGTTGTCGGATCTTGTTAAGAATGGTGCAAGATGTGATTTTTAGTTAAAAAGGGAGCAAATTGCCCCTTTTTTTTGGCGAATTCTCATATAAAGCGGTTTTCAGCTGCCTGAAGTACACCCGGTTTGTCTGTACCTCACCTGACAAGGGCTGTAATTTTGTCAAGTTCGGTCTAATGGCGGATAACCGTATTGCTGATTTAGCTAAATTAAAAATAGTAGCGTGTAAAGGTGAGATAGATGTCGGGACAATTGTTGCTGGTCGATGATGAACCCGGAATACGGGAAGCTGTCCAAGCCTACCTGGAAGATAGCAATTTTACCGTTGACGTTGCTGCTAACGCCAATGAAGGCTGGCAGAAACTGCAACAACATCTTCCCGACTTGGTAATTACAGACGTAATGATGCCCCAGGTGGATGGCTATCAGTTCCTCAAGCAAATGCGGGAAGATCCCCGCTTCAAGGCGCTGCCAGTAGTATTTTTGACCGCTAGAGGTATGACCAAAGACCGCATTCTAGGGTATAATGCCGGTTGCGATGCTTACCTCTCCAAGCCATTCGACCCGGATGAGTTGGTAGCGATCGTAGAAAACTTGCTAGAGCGCAGAACTGCTACGGAGAAAACGTCAGAAGGCACCAACCTGGACGAAATAGCGCGTCAGCTGGCTGAAATTAGGGAACAATTAAAACAGCGACCTGCGATCGCGCAAATTGCGTCATCCATCAAAATAGACCTCACCCCAAGAGAACAAAGCGTCCTCGACTTAGTAGCACAAGGACTGATGAACAAAGAAATAGCGCGTCGTCTAGAAACCAGCGTTCGCAATGTGGAAAAATACGTCAGCCGCTTATTTAGCAAAACCGGCACCAACAGCCGCACCGAATTAGTCCGCTACGCTCTCGAACACGGTTTAACCAACTAATTATTTCAAATTAGACTGGCAAAGAGGAATCTCGATCGCAAACTCTGCTCCTAATCCCGGTTGGGAACAACACTCCAATTTGCCACGATGCTTTTCTACTACAATTTGGTAACTAATCGACAAACCCAGTCCCGTTCCTTTGCCGACGGGTTTGGTGGTAAAGAACGGGTCAAACAGGCGTTTGCGTACCTCTTCTGTCATTCCTGGGCCGTTATCAGCAATCCGAATTACAACAAATTGGCTATTGAGCATTGAAGGTTGTTCTTCCCTATCCCCAATCCTGCATCTCCCATGCCCCAAGGAAGTGCTAATGGTGATGGTACTGGGATTAGCCTGAATTTCCGCGATCGTTAGCTTTTTATTGTAATCCTCCAACGCATCGATCGCATTACTAAGCAGATTCATAAACACCTGATTGAGTTGTCCGGCATAGCACTCAACCAGTGGCAACTTGCCGTACTCTTTAATCACTTGAATACCGAGATGATCCGATTTCCCTTTAAAGCGATTTTGCAGAATCATCAGCGTACTATCAATACCTTCGTGAATATCGACCTCTTTCCTTTCCGCCTCGTCTAAACGGGAAAAGTGTCTCAGCGACTGAACTATCTCGCGAATGCGCTCAGCCCCCACTTTCATAGAAGCGAGAAGTTTAGGCAAATCTGCGATCAAAAAATCTAGGTCTATCGCTTCAATTTCCTCTCTGATTCTTTCTGTGGGATTGGCATATTCATCTTGATAGAGTTGTACCAATCTTAATAAATCTTCCGTATATTCCCTGGCGTGAGTGATATTGCCGTAGATGAAATTAACGGGGTTATTGATTTCGTGCGCCACACCAGCTACCAGCTGACCCAGAGAAGACATTTTTTCACTTTGAATCAGTTGCGCTTGGGTATCTCGCAGTTCTCGGAAAGCAGCTTCCAGCTCGGTAGCTTTTTGTCTGATCTGCGCTTCCGACTGCTGCAAAACTTCCTGTACCTGTTTGCTAGAGGTAATGTCCACAGCCATACTCATTACCAAACGTCTTCCATCCGGTAGTTTACCTAAAGGAACCGAACTAAAATCCCAAGTTCTTTGAGAGCCATTTGAGGTGGTAATGACATATTCTCCTTGTGCCACTTGGCTATTAATGTTATACAACCGATCGATATCTGCCTTGATTGATTCCTTTCTTTCCCCATAAGCTTTTTCGATCCAATCCGCCATCGTCGGAATGTCGCTATGGTTATAACCGCTCAATTGAGTCCAGCTTTGGTTAATGGCTATTATTTCCCCATCTTCAGCGTGAATGATTAGGGGAAAAGGTGCATAAAAAACAGCGCAGCGGAACCGTTCTTCACTTTGCTGCAAAGCTTGCAGAATTTGTTTGCGTTCGCTGATATCCTTGTTGATTTGGAGGATACTGGAAACGTTGCCATTTTTATCCCGCAGCAAAGTCCAGCTACTCGTAACAGAAATTTGTCTGCCATCTCGCTTAGTATCGATCAATTCACCCTCCCAATGTCCTTCACGCAGACATATTTCCAAAACTTGTTCCAGTGGTTGGGGAAATATCGTTTTCAAAAATGTGTGGATGTATTTTCCGAATACCTCTTGCTTTTTCCAAGCGTAGAGCCGTTCTGCACCAGAATTCCAATAAACGATCAAATCATCCAAATCCCGAATCACGATCGCGTCATTCGCCAGATCCATCATCTGTACGTATTGCTGCAATGCTTCTTCGGCTCGCTCGCGATCGCTGATTTGTTGATATAAGGTAAAATTTGCTACCTCTGCCTCTATTGTCCGTCGTTGCGCCCTTTGAATGCTGTGTACTGCTAAAGTGAGGGAAGCAGATAATAAAAGTCCCGTACCCAGTATCCATTCAGGCAGATGCGATCGTTCTTCAGCTAGCAGCTGGGAACTAGGCCAGATTCCCGCCCGCAAAGCCATACCATCCACAGTAAAATTTATCTCCCGCTCCCAAGCTTCCGCATTTTGGCGATCTGCTTTGTTACGGCTCAAGATTTCCGTATTGTCATCAAACACGCTTAGCCCGTACTGGGGAACAATATCTTTGTTAAAAATAGTTTTTAACAAGCCTTCCTTGCTATAAGCCGCGAAGAAGAAACCGTACTTGCGCCCCTCATAAAGCAAAGGAACATAAACCCACAACTCTTTGCTTCTTTGGGGCCCGATCGAGGGAACTACCATAATTTCCTGTTGCTTGCCGTCGTAAGCCGCTAGCATTTTTTGGTGCAACTCTCTGTCTGGCTCAGCAATTCCTTCTCTCGATACTGTCCAGCGCGGCCCAAACGAGGCATCTACCCACTGTACGATTTGGCAATTAGGGTAGAAGTCCATATAAGCTTGTGAAGCGGCTTTCCACTCCCTTCTAGTTGGCTTACCCTGAGTTTGCCAACGATTTGCCATCTGTCTCAAACCAACAAAGGGAACTTTCAGTTGGGATTCCACGTCATTTTTTAGTGTCTCGGCAGCTAACTGAACATGGCCCTGAACTTTGCTCTCAATCTGAGTTTGCTCCTGGATTTTCACTGTCTGCCAAAGCCATAGGGTAGTCAGGATCGCGCAGCTACCTACGAGAATCGGCAAGGAAAATATCAGCGTCGCCAATCTAACAGCAGCACTTGCCCACCTCTTGTCCCATCCCACAGATATCACAGATATCTTTTCTATTTTCATAGCCACCCTGGTTTGACATGGTTTCACAGTCTCACCTGCTCCTTGCTTTTGGAGACTTACGCTTTGACAAGCTCACCACGCCTCACGATATTATTGTTCCCATGATCGCCTGAGAATAATTAATTCGCAAAGTGTTTACTTATACTAATTTCTTCAGCATCGCCAGCTAGCGTCTGGCTGACTTTGCTAAAGTAAATACTTATATTTATTTGAAGAAATTTTAAGTTAATTGAAGAAATTTTAAGTTTTAAATTTTAAGTAAAAATACTGTTATTTTTGATACAATCATCCCCTATTAATAAAAATCAGCTATGAAAGTTTCAAAACCTGCAAGACATTTGGGTCAGTCACATTCTCTAGGAGCGTTATTAGTTCTAACAAGTATTGGTGTATTTGCGCTGATGACGATACAAACTGGCGGTTTCTAACATCGATCGCAGTTAGAACCTTGACACTCCCCAGCCCTTTAGGGCGGGGATTCTTCTCTTAACGGCATTAGCTAGTCTGATGTTGCCATCAAACCCCGCCAGTACGCCTCCAGAAGCAATTTTGTTCGCGGTCTGCCCGACCGCAATTAGACCTCGACTTCTAATTACTTGCGCTGCGGCTACATCCCTATGTGTTCGGTATCCACACGATTGACAACAATGTTCTCGCTCTGACAAATCTTTCTGGCCAGTTATAACATCACAATTAGGGCAGGTTTGACTGGTATAGTCCTTATCTACTTTGGCAAAGTATACGCCACGTTTCCTGCAGACGTAGGACAAAATATTGAAGAATTGTCCAAACCCAGCATCAAGAGTGTGTTTCCCAAACATCCCTTTTGCCCAATTCTTAAAGTTGATATCCTCAACGAATATCATCCCAGCTTGGTCACAGAGATAATGTGCCACCTTAAATTGCCAGTCCTTTCGAGTGTCACTAATCTTTTGATGAACCCTAGCTATCTTCTGTTGAAGTGTTGAAGTTTCAACCAATTGCTAGACCATGAAATAGCAAGCCATTCCCTAAGCTTGACTGCGATTAAAACGAGGAGCGAATTTCATCCATAAGTCTAAAGCCCGGAGGCTTTCAAGAGCGTTTTTCGGTAAGTTTGCTGTGTATTATTTGCAGACTAGAGGCGCTGTAGCAAGTTAAGACCGTGAGTATCGGTGCCGCAAGTATTTAACAATCCGTAAGTTGCGCTTAACTGTTGCACCTGTTGGGTTTGTTCTGGACTGGGACGCCAAGGGCTGGGATTGTTGTAGGCGTAGTAGGTTTCGACGCCATCGATTCCCAGGCGAGCGGCTTCTGGGATCAGTTGGGCAGCCTTGAGCCGATAACGAGCTGGGTGAGCCAGTACCGCCAAGCCACCAGCCTGATGAATGGCTGCGATCGCATTACCTGCTTCTGCTTCGACATCCAAGGGACGTTCACCTAGCAAATAGGTAAGGATAGAGGGGTGTTCTGGGTCGAAAGCATAACCGAGAATGTGAACTTCAGTTCCCAGGAGGTTAGAGGTGATTTCCACCCCAGTCCACAGGTGAGGTAGATCGTTGTCAGAATCATCGGGGTGCCTTTGCTTCTTCTTGTAATCTAAGCAGCTTTTAGCCACCTCGTAACCGCGAACGGTGTGGTGATCTGTGATGGCAAGCCCTTTGAGACCGATCGCTATTGCTTGCTCGATCAACTCTTCCGGCTTCAGGTTGCCATCCGAGCAGATGGTGTGCATATGGAAGTTGAAATAACGCGGACAGCTCTCCGCGTTAATTGTCTTGAATACTTCCTTTATTCCTAATATTTCCCCATTTGCTAGCTGGGCTGAATTTGATTTCTGAACATTGACTGGCATAACTGCCTCACAAGTCGCGTGGGTTGGTGTATAATCTCTAGATCTTTAAAGTAGACGATCTAAATTAATCTCGATCGGGGACTGAAACAAACAGACAAAACTAACTTAGCAAAAATATACATTGCCCATCATCCACCGATTTATGAAAAATACCCACTTTCTCGTCAGGCTGAAGCTCTGGGGGCAAGCGGAGCTATACTAAGCATGGTTTTTGACCGTGCTTTTTAGTCATTAGTCATTAGTCATTGGTCATTCTACCGACTACCGACTAGCCCTGTCCACTACCGATTTTGAGTAAAGTTACTGCTGTTACGAGCTTGCCAAGCTAGTTCCAAAAGCTGAGACCAACGCTTTTCCACCTGTTTGGGAGTCCATTTGAGAGCAGTGGCGATCGCGCTCAAGCTAGCGCCGTCCCGTTTGAGTTGCAACAATTGCTGCTGCTGTGGCGTAAGTTTCTGCCAAAACGCTGACCACTGCTGAGAGTTCATCCCCAGCTTTCGATCCAGATCCGCACCTAACCATTCATGCACTAATTGCCATTGGTGGATGCGGGAAAATTTTTCCACATGGTACTTAAAACGCTGTTGTAAGTAGTCGCGCTGACGGGAAGACAAACCAAGAACATCGTCGATTTCCATTGCAGAGAGGTCTTGCAGTTTTAAGGTTAGGTAATCAATGCAGTCGGATTGACCTTGGGATTCTAAGTATTGTATCAATTCCGAGATCAGGCGATCGCGCAACACCGCAAGAGCCGGATCGGTTGTCTGACTTACCATAGAAGCACGCACCTGTTGCATTGCAGGGTCGCGTCGTTGAGTTTGAGCGTCTTCACTTTTAGGAGATTCGGCAGCCAGTTCCATATCCATCGTCGTCTCCGCTGGCTGGCGGCGGGAAAAAGCTTGGGCACGCAGTACAATTAACTGTTGAGTAGCACTCTTGCCCAGATTAATCCGGCGTCTGGCATATTGCTCGGTGAATGATAAGTACTCGGCAACTTCCAGCGAAGTGCGAGGAGTATAGTCTTCTGGGAGTTCTGTTTCTCTGCGGAAAGCTTTGAGAGACTCCATAAAAAAGCCTTGTAGGAAGTCCTCGATCAGGTGATAGCGAGCTTGGAAGCTTAATTGCTGACGCATCGGCGTAATGTAGCGATAAACGATCGCACCCAGAGTACTGTGCAGTTCGACGCGGCCTTGTTTAGAACCCAGATTGTAGTATGTCAGACACTTTTGCAACCGATGCCGCGCCAAGTTCAGTTGCCAAGAGCGAATCTGGCCCGATTTTTGGATGCGCGAACTTTGGCGGCAAATTCTTTCCACCTCTTTAGCAATTCGGTCTGCCACTGTCCCCACAGAGGCTTTAGATATTTTTACCCCGCCCTCAGACTGGATTTGAGCCTGCAATTGTTTCACGATTTCCTGGGCGAGAGTTTCCCTATCCATTTCGGACTCTTGCTGTGAAGGGCGAACATTCATATCGGTACATTCCGGTAAAGCTTCTAGGGTTGGGGTAGAGGAATTCGTATATCTGGTTTTCATAGCTGTCCTGGGAGATGGCACTGTGCCAAGCTGAGAGTTTAGTGGAGGGGTGAGGTAGTTGAGTGCAACCTGCGTTGCTTCAACCGCCTACATTTAGACTCTAAGCAGCCACAATTTCCCGCAGTTGATGCGGTGTCCCTGTTCTTTCATTGGTCAAAAATTAGCTCTTAGAGGTGAGTAGAGTGATTCACTCCTACTACTGAGGAAAAAGCCGACTAATCCTTTGTGGAGAAGGACTTTCAGGCATTTAGACAGGATGCGATCGCACCTCTTCCACTTGAGGGCGCCACCATATCTCCGAGTGGACAATCAGCCAACTGGTTCATAATTAGTAATTCGTCATTTGTCATTAGTCATTGGCAGAAATAAGTGATGACTAATTTAATAAATAAAAATTCACTCTTACTTAACACTTAGGAGTTTTTTCTTCACAGCTTCTTTATAAGTAGGTCGGCAATAAAAGGGCTTCAAGACTCCTGTTCCCCCCAGATTTGGGGGGCAAGGGGGGCAAAACCTTGGTTAGTGCGTAAGTCCTGAATGATTTATTTGCCCCCACCTTACTGTTCGCGGTCGGAGTAGGGGCAGACGCGGACGCGAACTGTCCCTAAACTGCTCAGACAACCCAAGCAGCAACTTCCCCCCATCCCAATCCCTGCCGCACTACAATCGGTTCTTCTCCGGTCAGATCCAGAATTGTCGAACCTTCATATCCCGGTTCCTGACTGTTGTCCACTATCACATCCACGAGTTTTTCCAAATGGTCAAACAGTTCCACCCGCGAGAAGAAGCCATTTTTTTCCACCCCAGGCATCGGCGCATACTCTTCGTCGTCCAGGACGTGAGCCGAAGTAGAAATAATTGGATTGCCCAGTGCATTTAACAAAGCTAAGCATACCCGATGATCCGGAACCCGAATCCCAGTAGTTTTGCGCTTGGGACTCATTACTAGCTGAGGCACTAACTTAGTTGTCGGGAGTATAAAAGTGTATGGCCCTGGAATCAAACTCTTCATAATTCGGTAGGCGGAGTCGTTCACCCAAGCATAAGTCGAAACATTAGATAGAGAAGAACAAAGGAACGTCAGCGGCTTGTCGTTGGATAGCTGCTTAATCCGCCTCACCCGTTCCACCGCCGACTTGACATAAAGGTCACAGCCGATCGCATAGACGGTATCCGTAGGATACAGCATCACTGCCCCATCCTTGAGGGCATCCTTAATTTGCTCTATACTGCGGCTTTGGGGCGTTTCTGGATGAATTGTGTAAATCGTAGCCATAAATTTTTCTGTGGATGGAACCGATGCCTGAAGCGACCGGCTGGAATGCCCGTGTAGCAATCGAAGTGGCCTAACGGTCAGCAGCGTTTGAGTAGCAGGTAATCGTCTACAATCTTTTACATTATCGAAAATTTTTTTCGGCTCTGACATTATCACATTTACTTATTCGTTAATTATTAGTTGCTATTGACTAATTCCCCATGCCCCATAACCGATGAACAAGCTAGCTTACCTTGAATGTCCCGCTGGAATTGCGGGTGATATGTGTCTGGGAGCGCTGGTGGATGCCGGTGTTCCCCTGGACTACACGATCGAAAAGCTCAACCTTTTAGGCATTTCCCACGAGTACCAGTTACGCGCAGAACTCGTTCACCGCAACGGTCAGCAAGCAACTAAAGTCCATGTGGATTTAACAGATGACCATCATCATCACCACCAAGGTAACGGTCATTCTCACCACGGACGCCATCTGCCAGAAATTGAGGCTTTGATTTTGACGGCTAAGTTGCCCGTGCGGGCGCAAGCCGCAAGTTTGGCGGTTTTTCGCAAATTGGCAGAAGCAGAAGGTGCCGTTCACGGTATAGCGCCGGAGAAAGTGCATTTCCACGAAGTTGGGGCGACTGATGCTCTAGTGGATATTGTCGGTACTTGTTTGGGATTGGATTGGCTGGGGATTGACCAACTCTATTGTTCGGCTATGCCGACTGGGGGCGGTACGGTGCGGGCAGCGCACGGACTGTTGCCGGTGCCAACGCCTGCCGTGCTGAAATTGTGGGAGTCTCGCCAGGTGCCGGTTTACAGCAACGGGATTGAGAAGGAATTGTGTACGCCCACAGGTACTGCGATCGCAGTCACTCTCGCCACTAGCTTTGGCCCCCCACCCCAGATGAGTATCCAGCGCATCGGACTGGGCGCAGGTTCCCGGAACTTACCTATTCCCAATATCTTGCGACTTTGGATTGGCGAAACTCTTGTGGAGCAGGCGCAACAGGAAAAAGGCGGGCAAGATGCCCACCCCACAATACAAGAAACGATTTCGGTGTTGGAAACGCAGATTGACGATTTGAGTCCGCAGGCGATCGCATACACATTTGATGCTTTATTTGAAGCTGGTGCCCTAGATGTTTTTACCCAGCCGATTGTGATGAAAAAATCGCGCCAAGGTGTGTTGTTAACAGTTATCTGTCATCCAGAAAATGAACAAACTTGTGAAACAGTTTTATTCCGAGAAACAACAACATTGGGTATCCGCCGTTCTACCCAAATCAGAGCTATTTTGCAGAGGGAAATTCAGCGGGTGATGACGCCTTACGGTGAAGTGCGCGTAAAAGTATCTGGTAGCGGTGGTGTCATTACAAACGTGCAACCAGAATACGAAGATTGTGCCGCATTCGCCAAGGAAAATAATGTTAGTTGGCGAGAAGTACATCGACTAGCGTTGCAAGCGTGGTATAGTCATTAGTCATTAGTCATATTATGTCCTTACGCATCGGTTACCTAAAAAAATCGTGTGATTATTCTTATCTGCGTTAATCTGCGTTCATCTGTCTTCATCTGCGGTAAAAATTTAACCAACGATGACAACAGACAATTTGACGATCGGGTCTTTGGGAATTATTATGCTAATGTTCACTCCTGTTCATTTTGTAGTAACACAGCTAATTAAAATCTTGGTACGACCGACATATTGACGATGCTGTGCTACTACAACAGCATATTCGATCCGAAAGAACCGAAAATTTCTACCAGTTCTGGAATCGCCGTAGTTGCTTTCAGAGCAGTTTGTGCAATGAACTCGTGGGCACGGGCAGTAGGATGTATCGCATCCCAAAATAAATACTGGTTCGGGTTAGTTCCTGGCGGTAAGGAAAAATTTCTCACGCTAGGGTCAGTTCCGGCTCCAGGTACGAGATTATTGGTGACATTTGTGAATCCGAAATTGGCGGGATTGGCGATCGCATTACTAAACAAACTACTAACATCAACAGGAATAATGTTAATGTTCGGATTTTGTTCTAAATTTTCCACGGTCGCAGCCAAAGTGCTATTATGTGCGTTGGTCAACAGCGCCAGTCCTTGCTGAGCTTCGGGCCCTCTAGCAGCTACTCCCGGACTCGATCCCAAATTTGGCAGGTTGGGTACCATAAAGTTTCTCGCCCCAACTGCGGCGAGTTTTGCGATCGCACTAGCCAGATTATTAACCGTCGTCGCAAAATCTGTCGATCCGCCGCCAAGGTAATCATTCGCACCGGCATATACCACATAAAGTCCATTGGAATCTGCACCCGCCTGATTAGCGGCGACAAAACTATCGATTTCCTGCTGCAATCCCGGTAAAAAGAGCCCAGTCTGAATGTTGCCGGTATTCTGAGTTCCCGATAAGGCACCGCCAAAGGCAAAGTTGGTGTTAGGATCGATCGCTAACCCCAGTGTAGGCGCGAGATCTTCCACCCAAACTGGGCCGTTGCTAAAACGTCCGTTGAAGTAGGGTGGACTTGGCGGAACAGCGCCGCCTGTGAAGACAAACAGGTTACCATCGTCTGAGATACTATCGCCAAAGACGAACATCTGACTGAACAGGCGACGGGGAATGCGACCCTCAAACTGACCAAACTCGATGTAGTGTTCTACCCCAGTAATTTCGTCTCTTTGTCCTGCTTGGGCAACATCTGGGTTTCGGTTGAAATAAAAGCTAGCATTGAAGAAGCGACTGGGATTACGCAGCTCTTTGGCACCAAATTTGACGAAGTGTTCTACACCCGTAAGCTGATCTCCTGTGGCAGCAGCAACATCCGAGTTATTGGTAAGATAAAAACTCGTGTCGAAGAGGGGATTGGGATTGCGACCTTCTAATTGACCGCGCAAGATAAAATGTTCAAATGCGGTTGTTCTACCTGCTGTCACTTCTGCTGCAATATCCTGGTTTTGTTGCAGATAATAGCTGCTATCGAAAAAAGCGCTGGGGTTTCGCCTCTCAAATTCACCAAACCTCATAAAGTGGTCAAACCCAGTGGAAAACTGTCCTGTTGATATGGCTGCTACCACATCTGGATTTGTGGCGCGATAAAAACTCTCGTTAAATAGCTCGCGATCGGTCAACATAATTATTTCTTAAGATTGAAAGTGAACTGGCTGACAGCGATTGGTATCATAATTTTACTAAATATACGCTAAAATAACAAACAAATCAGAAAATTTTTCTTTCCAGAAGTCAGATTTTTGAATGGTAAGTTGTTGCGCGTTTGCGCACGTAGAGCGCGTAAGCGCAACAACTTAGCCTGCTGCAAAAGCATTAATAATATAATTAGCAACTTATGTTATTAGCATGATTTTTTCTAAATAGCAGCCATAACTGCTAGGGTGAATCTTGACAAAACATTGATGTTTTGCAATACTAGGCATTTGAAAAAGAAAAGCATTTATTTTGAGAACCTGCAAACAACATTAAGGTTTTGAGGTTATGTTAGACAGCAGCACCCTATTTGACGAAAAATTTTATCTAGCTCGAAACCAAGATGTCGCACAGGCGGTTGCTGGTGGCCTCTTCGGGAATGGCTACGATCACTTCCTTAAGTTCGGCCAAAATGAACGCCGCAATCCCACTGCTTTGTTTGATACCGCCTATTATCTCGCCACCAACCTGGATGTTGAGGCGGTAGTAGGAAGAGGGGAAATTACAGCGATTGACCACTTCATCCGCTTCGGTCAAATCGAAGGTCGCAACCCCACTGTATTATTCGATACCGCTTATTATCTAGCTCAAAATTCGGATGTGGCAGGAGCGGTTGGTTCGGGCGGACTGACGGGAATAGAACACTTCGCTAAGTTTGGTGAATTTGAGGGGCGTAACCCTAGTACCCTATTTAACTCCAGCTATTATTTAGCCCGAAATACAGATGTTGCTGCTGCCGTTCAAAGAGACGAACTGACGGGTATAGAACACTATATCCAGTTTGGTGCGGCAGAAGGACGCCAATTTACTCCTTTGATCGACCTGCGTGGATCGACATTGCCTAATGGCATAGCTGCTGGGGATACAACACAGACATCAACTGTGTTGTGGACACGCAGCACCGTTCCCGGTACGGTGACTTTTGAGTACTCGACTGACTCGAATTTTGGCAATATTCTGGGAACTTTAAGCAATGTCACCACTGACCCCACTGTACCCATCAAGGTACAGGTAACGAATTTAACTCCTGGAACCCAATACTTTTATCGGGTGAGGGACGCTGCAGGCACAACTTTGGCGGGACAGTTTCGGACACCAGCTGGGTTGGGAACTCGTGCTGGTTTGCGGTTTGGGGTGGCTGGTGACTGGCAGGGTCAACTTGCTCCGTTTCCGGCGATCGCAAATGCACCCGGACGCAACCTCGATTTTTTCGCTCGCATAGGTGACAGCGCCTATGTAGACGACTTATCTCCAGATTTACCGGGAGTCAGACAACCGAAAACTGCGATCGAGTTTAACACCAAGCAAAATGAAGTTTACGCCCAGCGTTATGGCATCAATTCCTGGGCTAACGTCCAGGCTACCACTACCACCTATGCCACCTGGGATGACCACGAATTGACAAATGACTTCGCCGGAGGTGCAGCACCAGCAGTTTCTCCTCAAAAGGAGGGAATTTTTGGGACTGGGGAAGGCTTTGTCAATGACACGCCTGTGTTCGATCGCGCTTTGCAAGCTTTTCAGGCATACAACCCTGTACGGAATGATTTCTACAGCGAAACTGGCGACCTCCGCACGGCTAATGAGCAAAAGCTTTATCGCTTTAATACCTTCGGCAGCGATGCGGCCATGTTTATGCTAGATTTGCGCTCTTTCCGAGATACTCCCATCAGGAGTATCCCAGAAACTTCAGACCAAGCTACTGTTAATAAGTTTCTGAGCGATGTCTTTCAACCTAACCGCACTCTACTGGGAGGAGTGCAACTTCAGGAGTTGAAGAAGGATTTATTGGCAACCCAAAATGCTGGTGTCACTTGGAAATTTATCATGTCAACAGATCCGATTCAGAATTTTGGGATTCCAGTTGCGGGCGATCGCTGGGAAGGTTATGCTGCTGAGCGGACGGATCTGCTCCGTTTCATTAAACAAAACAACATCAAAAATGTTGTCTTTGTCAGTGGAGATTTTCATGGCTTTGTTACCAATAACGTTACCTATCAAGAGGGATTCGGCCAGCCCCAAATCCCTACAGATGTTATTGATGTGATGACAAATCCTGTGGCTATTCAGTTAAATATTGGGCAAGGGCCATTTGCAGCCCCGTTTGGGCCAGCAACAGTCGCATTCACACCGAATGCTGTTCTTCCGCAATCAGAAAAAGATCGGTATAACGCGCTGACCGATGTTTCGCAAAAAGACGCTTTTGTCAAGCAGGTTATAGATAATCGGATTATCCCCTTGGGATATGACCCTATTGGGTTAGATAACAATTTAGCTATAGCTAATGGGCAAATTGATGCTAATCTGCTTAGCGGCAGTTATGTGGCAGCTCACTACTATGGCTGGAATGAATTTGAGATCGATCGGCAGACGCAACAGCTGCGCGTGATCACCTACGGTATCGAACCTTACAGCCAGCCCCAACTGGACGCTAATCCGAGTGCGATCGTCAGTCGATCGCCTACAGTCATAAACGAATTTCTTGTCAATCCCAAGGTCTGAAGATGAGAATTGAGAATTGGCAATAGAGGGCAGAGGTAGAGAGAAAAGAAAAAAGTAATTTTTACTTTTTCTTTCCCTCAAGTTATGCGACTAATATCGTGTCCGGTCGATTAGTCATAGTGAAATCTTAGGTACGTTGTTGCGCTTTAGCGCTCTTAGCGCTAAAGCGCAACAACATACCTAATAAATTCAGTTTGCGGACAAATTAATCCATGTCCTTGTTAAATACCTTGTCTAGACCCTGCTTGGTATTATCAGCAGCTTCCCCGGCGCGATATTTTGCTTTATCAGCACTCTTAGCCACATCCTTGGCGGCATCTTGAGTATTTTGCTTGATGTTTTCTACTCCTCGACGAGTACCTTCAGCAAAATCCTTAGCTGAATCCGCAGCTTTATCAGCAACGTTTCCAGCTGCTTGATTCACATTCTTACCCGCTTCTTTGGCACTGTCAGGTGCATCGTTAGCTGCACGTTTGATGGCTTCTGCGGGATTGCCAGTCCTGGCGGTCAAATTATGCTCAGCACTTTCGATCAGACGATCGGCTTTTTTGTTGGCTGCTGAAGTGTCAAATCGAGGATCGACATCGCTAAAGTCGTTCATCCCACCTTTGTAGGTATTAGTTACAGCCTCTTTAGGCACTTCTGGGCGGGGATTATTATCTAGACCCTTGGCTTGCACGGTAGGACTACCGCAAGCGGTGCTGACGAAGAGTATGATGCCTGCGAAAAAAACTGTTAAAACTCTGACGAAATTAAGGCGCTTGATAAAAGAGATCGCGTTGTTCATCGAAAGACTCCTTTCTGTGTTTTAAGGAAATTTGGATGTCTAGCTAATTAGCTATATGCGTGCTAATTGCAGACAACAAGTTGAAAATATTGTGAGTTGACCAAGAGAATAATTCCAAACTTATGGAATGTCGTTAATATCTGGCGGAGGCGCACTTTTTTCAAAAAAGTAGCCAACTGTTTCACAAACTTCTCCATTTTTTTATCCAACTTTTTTCAGTCTAAGAATAAAAGACTGCTACCTTCATCTAGCCCAAGTCTCATCTTTGCGATCGTCTGCTGTAAAAAATTTCTATCCTTAGAAAGATATAAGATGCTTTAATTAAAGAGGGCTTTAGTTCAAATTACTAAAGCCCTCTTGGCTGTTATGATTTGTGGTAATAAATCTATTAGAAGCGAGCGCCTGGGCGGCTCACTTCATCAGGTTCGCGATAACGCACGGGTTCTTCGCGTTTGGGGCGAGCCAATCCGGCTAAACCAGCTAGGCCTAGCAGACCTAACCAACCCCAGTCAAAGTCGCGATCGCCTCTTTCAGATTGAACGCCTTGGCTGCGATTGTTGGAGTCGGTGGTTGTATTGGTAGTTGTATCGCTTCTATTGGGAGTCGTATTGGTTTGGGCAGAAGCGGGCAGAACTGCGGGGAGAGTAGCCAGACTCAAACTCAGAAGGCCAGCGCCAACAGCTTTGGACAAATTAGAACGTTTCATGATAAAAGTTTCTCCTTCTTTCCGAATTCTCTACAGGTCGTTGGAAACAGTTAAACGAGTTGAGAGGTGAGCTACGAGTGAGCTAAGCAAGCATCACTATTGATAAGCTTACGGTTTCAAAACAGAACTGGTATCAATCTCAAGCTAGAAACCTACCATCCCCCGTACTCTCACTGAAGACGTAGAAACCATACTTCTACGGATTTCCCGAAGTTTATAATTTGTTGGGTAGTCAAATCGCAAACTTTATGAAGCAAATCCGATCGCGCCTGAAACCCTATCTGCGTTTTGCGATCGTAGGCGGGACGCTGTTTTTTTTGGCTAAGGTACTCAAGGATCGCGCTGCTGAGGTGGCGGCGATTCGGATTAGCGCTGTGGGATGGGCAAGTTTGGCTGTAGCAATCGGTGTCACCCTACTAGCTCACATTTGGTCTGGCTGGGTGTGGAGTTGGATTCTCCGGGAACTCGATCGACCGATCGGCGGTGTCTGGAGTGTCAAAGTTTACTTGAAAACGAATATTGCTAAGTATTTACCGGGGAATGTTTGGCATTTCTACGGACGCATAAAGGCTGCGATCGATGCAGGTGTCTCCCCAGGTACTGCTACCCTCAGCGTGTTATTGGAACAGCTGCTGATGGCTGCCTCTGGCCTACTCGTTGCCCTAATTAGTGCCCTGCCAGTACAAGCAGGCGGCTTACCCGATCCTTTGCGCTGGCTGGGATTTGTCGCTCTGGCAGCAGTTTTGGTAGGAGTTCATCCGTGGATTTTGAACCCGCTAATTCAATGGGTGAGTAGGTTGAAGGCTAAGGCAAAAGGCTTTGCTACGGTTGATACCAGTACTTTCCGAATGAAACGCTATCCCCTGCTGCCTTTGTTAGGAGAGATGGGCTTTTTAAGTCTGCGGGGTATCGGTTTTTTGTTTACCTGGCAAGCGGTAAAAGAGGTACATCCCAGCCAGATATTTCTGCTGTTGGGCGCTTTTAGCTTGGCATGGCTGTTGGGCTTGGTGGTTCCAGGGGCACCGGGGGGTATAGGGGTTTTCGAGGCAAGTGCGATCGCGCTTCTCGATCGCAGCTTTTCACCCGGTCTCATTCTCAGCGCTGTCGCCCTTTACCGCCTCGTCAGTATTTTGGCGGAAGCGATCGGTGCCGGACTAATTTTCCTCGAATCACGCCTAACAGCTAATAGCTAACCTAGATCGTTTCCTCTAGCTGCACCTCCTCATCAGCCATTTCTAAGCTTGGCTCTTCCTTTAGTTGGGAAAAAATTCGGCAGTCATCCAAAGTCCTATTTGACTGGTTCCTAGAACCATTATTTTGTGACATTTGGATTAAATTATATTTAACATTTTCAGCATAAATTGCAAACGTAATATTAAAAACTTCCAAGAAAGTAATCAACCACTTACATTCTATTTCAGGATATTTTTGATAGTACTGTATCAAAGCTGCGATATTAGCTTCTAAATGAGTGCGAGAGTTCGGTGAAATCAGAATTACTTTCAGCAGAATTACGACTAAAGTCAGTGGATTACCTTGAGACAGAAGTAAAGCAAATAACGCCGAAGGCTCTCGATTATTTTCAGTTGTTAAATATTCAATCACCCGATTACAAGTTCTCAGTCTCAGGGCGTCATTCACTATCTCGTCATCATGCTCTTCATAAAGCACATATAACTTTTCAGACATATTTTTCTGAAAAGCCGTAACAAATTTTTTATTAGCAACCGAAAATAGTAAATATTTACTCAAACTATGTTTGAAAAAATTGTAGGTTACATCTTGAGTTTGTTTAACAAAAATATTTGCCAAATTTGCATAGCTAAATGGGCCGCGTTTAGCCACAATTGCCTTAATCAGACGCAGAACATCATCCCCCAAACCTGTAGGGTTGGGTTTTTGAAGCTTAGTATCCCTAGCTACAGGGGACTGAGAATGAGCCGTGTACATCGCCAGATCGAATTTAAACTTATCTTTCAAGCGCTTTGCAAGGGATCTAGCAGCTTCCCGTTGTTCTATCGGATTATTTAGATTGATATACTGAGGCACCAAAAGATAAGATGTATAGCGATGCGCCCACTCTGATTGAATATCGTAGCGCGAAGCAAATAGCTTCAGGTCTTCATAGTCCTTGCTGTTAGCGAAATTGTTTAGCCAAGTTCTGACGCAATCTAAAGTTCCAGATGTAGTATCTACATTTATTTTTTTTTCGGCAAATAGTTTAATTAATTCTTGGATCGGCTTATGTTGTCTGCTTGCATCCCAGTTGTTAATCAGAATATAACAAGACCGCTTGAGTGTATTTCTAAATTCCGCCTCATTCTTGTCAAGAACAATTTTATATAGGGCATTAAGCGCGTCTGTATTAGAACAATCCACCTGATAGATAAATAACTGTCGAAATTCTCGCAGTACAGCCTCTGGAGACGATTTCTTGACAATGCCCAGCAGAAACTTATAAATAATAGCTTGAAATTGGTGAAGATGCGAACTATCCAGGTTTAACTGGATAAGGGTATCCGTTTGAGCAACCGTTAGTAGACGATCCCCGATCATTCTGCTTAAGGAGGTAGTAGTCCCTGGTAGATTTATAATGATACAGCTGATGGCACCCCGATCGAATCTGATTGCAGTTTAGCGTCCGTCACTTACTTGTGGAAAGTAAACAGCGATAAATTGTCTGAGTATAGCTTAGCTGATGCAGGAGGGAAAATCTAATTCAACCGCAGGAGATATCTACAGTTGACTTAGGGCGAGATTGCCTGTGGATAGGATAAGATATCCTCTGCGTCAGCCAACTTCAGCGAAAAGCCAGTAAAAGTCAACTACCGCGACCACAAGGGGCGCAACTTGTCGTCAGCCTTTAGGCTGAGAGAATAGGCTGATTGACCGCAACTCAGGACGAAGTTCTTTGGCAAGAAGCATTTATGACTTGTTTTTTTCTCCTAAAAAACCGTTAGCTTTAGTTGTCATTAGCCTACTGTAAATTACAACGTTTCTCTCTAGGTAGGTAGACCTTGACTTATGTGCCTTTTTTTAAAGGAGTGCGCTTATCCCAATAATATAGTTGTACCATTTTTCTTCGGCAAACGGCAATGTAAACCATTTTTGCCCCCCTATCCCCCCAAGCTTGGGGGGATAGGGGCAAAGGGCGAGACTGTCCCGGCTTAAGTTGGTAGCCTCTTGGGGCTCTAGCTGTAGGGTGCGTTTCCCGGCACCCTACACTACTTTTTGAGATGAAATTGATATGGGGGCGGAGGGACTTGAACCCACACGGCCTTTTACGGCCAACGGATTTTCATTCTCCCGCAGCTTTCGCTACTGCTTCTGGGATAATACCCAGGCTTTGAGAATTGGACTCTCCCTTTACCCTCGGCTTCACGTTAGGGTAGCTCCCGTCGAGTCTCTGCACCTTCCGAAACGATTTTGGATTTTGGATGAAAGAATTTCGGATTGGGGGTCAATCTCAAATCTCAAATCTCAAATCTTAAATCTCTCGGCTTGGCTCAGGATTGCCTTGTCTGTTGCCAGATTTAGGTTTCCCTGAATTTGAGAGCGGTCACTTGACAGATTTCTCAATCAAGGCTCAGTTGCCTAAGTCCGTAGCGTCTACCATTCCGCCACGCCCCCAAAGTTGGCTTGGCTGTGGTTAGCTTTGTACTATTATTGCACCATTTGATTCTACGTTTACACAAATTGCTAGGTTTTCTGAAAGATTTTGACGAAATTCCGCTTATTGGGCCTCCCTAACCCAAGAGAGGTGCGTTCAATTACGGCATTTACCCACTCTGCCTGACGGAAAAAACACAGAAAGCAGTAAAATGTATTGAACGTGGCTCTTGGCCATATCCTGTGGGTGGTCAAAAGCCCCGGTCGATCTTCTCGAAGGTCGTTGTTATAAAGTTGCTGCTGCTTTAAAACCAATGCTTGTTGCACTTCTGTATCTGATTTTGGGTGGGGCTTACTTACTGGTAATTCCCTTGGCGTTATTTATGTACCTGCAAAACCGCTGGTATGTGGCTAGCTCGTTTGAACGTGCCTTTATGTATTTCCTGGTTTTCTTTTTCTTCCCAGGACTGTTGCTGCTTGCGCCGGTTTTAAATTTTCGACCCAAGCGGCGGCAGATTGAGGTATGAAAAGTGTAATGGGTCAACCTTAAATGCGACGGATTGATGTTATAGGTATTGGTCTGGGCGTCTTCGCTGCTGGTGGCATAGCTTACCTTGTTTTGCAGGTGGCTGGGCTAGATAGCGTGCAAGCTGGTATCTGGAGTCAGGTGTTGTTGATTGGAGGCTTAATCGGTTGGTTGCTGACTTACTTATTTCGAGCCGGAACGAAACAGATGACCTATAATCAGCAACTGAAAGATTATGAGGAAGCGGTTTTACAGAAACGGCTGGAAGAACTGACTCCTGAAGAACTGGCGAAGATGCAGACTGAAATAGAACAGAAAAAGAGTCATTAGTCATCAGTCTTTAGTAGGTTGGTAATAGGTGATAAAAAAGAAGTTATCTACTATTTACTAACCTTTTGACTGATGACTGATGACTGATGAGCAATGACTAATGACTAATAAGAGATGACTTTAATTTCGGATTGCTTTGCAGCTTTACGCGATCGCACTCAATGCGCCCTGATTCCTTTCATCACGGCTGGAGATCCAGATTTGGAGACGACGGCGAAGGCTTTACGGATTCTGGATCGCAGCGGTGCTGATATTATTGAACTGGGTGTCCCCTACTCAGACCCTTTGGCAGATGGCCCGGTAATTCAAGCGGCGGCTACTCGCGCCCTGGCTAGGGGGACTCAGTTAGATGATGTTTTGCAGATGTTAGAGGGCGTTATACCGGATTTGCGATCGCCTATCATCCTCTTCACCTACTACAACCCGATTCTCAACCGGGGCATTGACAAATTTTTACAGCAGATATCAAAAGCAGGCGTAAGCGGTTTGGTGGTGCCTGATTTACCCCTAGAAGAAGCTGAAGTTTTGCTCGCACCTGCGGCAGAATTAGGAATTGATATAGTTTTGTTGGTAGCGCCGACGAGTTCCCCAGAACGAATTAACGCGATCGCGCAAAAGTCCCAAGGATTTATCTATTTAGTTAGTGTAACTGGCGTCACGGGGATGCGATCGGGATTAGAATCGCGAGTACAAGGTTTATTAGGACAAATGCGAACCATCACCGATAAACCGATAGGTGTAGGATTTGGTATTTCCGCACCCGAACACGCCAAACAGGTAAAAGATTGGGGTGCAGATGCAGCAATTGTGGGAAGTGCATTTGTCAAACGTTTAGTAGAAGGAACGCCCGAAGAAGGATTAAAATCAATTGAAGAATTTTGTCATAGTTTGAAGCAAGCGATCATGTAAATTGAGCAAGTCACCTCTTCAAATATGAGCGATTCATTTCCTTAATCCAATTTCAACGTTAAATTCACACCAAAAAATAGGTAAAGAACAATGACATTATACGAAAAACTTGGAGGAGAGACAGCTATTATGCAAATAGTAGATGATTTTTACAAGCGCATTTTAGCTGACGATACAGTCAATAACTTTTTTGCTCATACAGACATGAAAAAGCAGCTACGTCACCAAACTTCTTTTATATCTTATGCTCTTGGTGGCCCTAAAGAATATACAGGAAGGTCAATGGAAAAGGCACATGAAGGATTAAATTTACAGCCAGAACATTTTGATGCTATTGCGAAGCATCTAGGTGATGCAATAGCTGGATATGGTGCGTCGCCAGAAGATATTAGCACAGTGATCGATCGCGTTGCGACTTTAAAAGAAGCTGTTTTGTATAAGTAATTTTTTAAACTCACCCCAGAAACCGGGTTTCTTGAAGAAACCGAGTTTCTAGAGCATAATAAACCCAAGCGCCACCAAATCGGGAAAAATGACTTGGGTAAACGGACATAAACTCCAAAACGGCAAATACACGATCGAAAAAAAACTCGGCGATGGTGGTTTCGGTATCACCTATCTTGCCAGAAATGCCAACGGACAGCGTGTAGTCATCAAAACACTTAACGACACCGTGCAAAGTCGCCCCGATTTTGACGAATTACAGCAAGATTTCCTCAACGAGGCGCTGCGACTGGCGAAATGCACTCATCCCCATATCGTCAAAATTCACGAAGTTGTCCAAGAAGGGCGACTGTGGTGCATGGTGATGGAATATATAGATGGGGAAGATTTAGCCGATCGCGTTATCAAGCAGGGAGTTTTGCCAGAAGCAGAGGCATTGCGCTATATTCAGCAGATTGGTGAGGCGCTGACGGTTGTTCACCAGCAAGGTTTGTTGCATCGGGATGTGAAACCGCAAAATATTATGTTGAGAACCCCTAAGAAGGGGGGAATGGAGGCGGTTTTGATTGATTTTGGCATCGCCCGCGAGTTTACCCAAGATGTGACCCAGACTCACACGCGAAGTCTATCCAAAGGTTTTGCGCCTGTTGAGCAGTATTATATAAAATACAAACGAGGTGCTTATACAGATGTTTATGCTTTAGCGGCGACATTATATGCAATATTAACGGGAATTGTACCTATAAATGCTTTAGATAGACAAACTGGTGTGGGATTAACGCCACCAAAGCAGCACAATTCCAGTATTAGCGATAACCTGAATCGGGCGATACTCAAGGGGATGGCGGTGAAGGCAAAAGACCGTCCTCAGTCTGTGGCAGAATGGTTAAAATTGCTGCCTTCTCCTAGTAGTTCAACTCCTAAAAAGCCGTCGTCACGGGGAAAGCTGAAAAATAAATTGCTTGTTGGCGGTGTGATTTTAGGTTTGATTGGCGGAGGGGTATGGTTGCAGATATATTGTCAAAAGCAATTTAATAGCAATTTGATTTCCCTACTAATTTCGTCATTTTCCCTAAAAACCACCCTCACCGGACATTCCGACTTGGTTATTTCTGTCGCCTTCAGTCCCGATGGTCAGACCCTTGCCAGTGGCAGTTATGACAAAACTATCAAACTCTGGGATATCCCCAGTGGCGAATTGAAAACCACCCTCACCGGAGATTCCAACCCGGTTATTTCTGTCGCCTTCAGTCCCGATGGTCAGACCCTTGCCAGTGGCAGTTATGACAAAACTATCAAACTCTGGG
>NZ_JAIQZM010000001.1:184540-217858 GCF_023333595.1 Argonema galeatum A003/A1 | reverse complement strand
ATATCCGCAGTGGCGAATTGAAAACCACCCTCACCGGACATTCCAACTTGGTTTGGTCTGTCGCCTTCAGTCCCGATGGTCAGACCCTTGCCAGTGGCAGTGATGACAAAACTATCAAACTCTGGGATATCCGCAGTGGCCAATTGAAAACCACCCTCACCGGACATTCCGACGATGTTAATTCAGTCGCCTTCAGTCCCGATGGTCAGACCCTTGCCAGTGGCAGTGATGACAAAACTATCAAACTCTGGCGCATTTCCCCCTAATAACCAGAAAACACTTTGGTGGAACGATAAACTGGGTTTCTACAATATCCCAAATCTACATCTACATCTGTGTTCATCTGTGTTCATCTGTGTTTCATCTGTGGTAAAAAAAAAATCCCATAGCAAATCGATAACTTCTCTACTCAAATCATAGTTAAATTTTCACTACAAGTCAACAATGATTTAGCGCTAAAGCGCAACTACGTACCTTTTGAGATGTTATATTTTAGCTAGCCGATTAAAGGTGGTAAAACTATGCAGATAGAACTAAAACAATTGATTATCCCCCCAGGCAATGTTCTGCAACTGAAAGACATCAGTTGGCAGATGTTCGAGCAAATTTTAGACGAATTAGGAGAAAGTCGCGCAACGAGAATTTCTTACAGCAAAGGGTTTTTAGAGATTATGGCACCACTGCTAGAACATGAATTTGACAAAGGGTTTATTGGCGATTTTGTCAAAATTTTACTTGAACAACTGGATATCGATTTTATAGATTCTGGTTCTACCACTTTCAAAAAGGAAAATATGGCACAAGGAGTAGAACCAGATGCTAGTTTCTACATCCAAAATGAAGCAGCTATCCGAGGTAAGAAAAAAATCGATTTAACCATTGACCCTCCGCCAGATTTAGCGATTGAAATTGATATCACATCCCGTACCGCTTTCACAAATTACGAAGCTTTAGGCGTGACCGAATTGTGGCGATACAACGGACAAAGGTTGCAAATTAATGTGCTGCAAGATAACAAATATATTGAATCGGAAAATAGCCGAATATTTTCACGATTTCCGCAGTTACGCGAGGTGATTCATCAGTATGTCGAAGAAAGTAAAGTTGTGGGTAGAAATGCGACAATGAAAGCGTTTCGGAATTGGGTGACGGAGAGATTATAACAAAATAGATTATCGAAAAACCCGCCCAAAATTTAAATTTTGGCGTAATAGCTCAAGTCCACTTAAGTGGAGTAAATTTTTTTTCTTAGTCCTCTTGAGAGGACTTTTTCTATTAGCCTGGGGTTTGAACCCCAGGCGGGTTAATGCAACTCAAGATAGAGACATTCGCACAGCGATAGAATATTGGAGAGAATATGAGAAACGAGAAAATGCCAACCAGTGATAGTTACCATGATTATCTAATTTCGCGTTTAAAAGACCCAAATTATGCGGCGCTATATCTGGAAACTCACTTTGAATTGGATGAAGACGAAGATATCGACCCGGAATTACTCAGACTCGGACTCAGCAATGTCGCCGCAGCACTTAGCGAAGGGAAAATGACTTCTGAAGAAGCAAAGCAGCATCTGGAAAAACTAGATGAGTTGCTGTCGCAAAAAGGAAGTTATGTAATTTATAATCTTGGTGTGTGGCTGAATGCTTTGGGATTAAAACTAACCGTTACTGTCGCTGAAAAGGAAAAAGATAATGTCGAAAATTCGGTAATTGCTTCCGAGGTAACGGCATAGTAAAATAGATGATGAAATCACAACGTTCCTACCCAGCATTCATTGCTGTAGGAACAAAGATTTATGCTTGCCCAAATTCACTCTTCATTACCCTCATTAATTTCCAGCATTCAGTGGCAATTTGCCAATCTTCTTCAGTATGTACAATTAAAACACGCACCTTTGCATTAGCCAAAGAAATATCGCAATCAACAGGAGATTTCGCATTTTTATCCCTATCAATTTTTACATTGATAAATTCAAATGCTTCACAAACTAACGCCCTTACATCTTGAGAATTTTCTCCAATACCGCCCGTAAATATTAAAGCATCCAATCCGCCTAGTGAAGCTAGCATTGCACCGATGTTTCTGCAAAGGGAATGAACAAATATATCAAAAGCTAACTTAGCGCGTAAGTTGCCTTTCTCAATGGCAATCATAATCTCGCGCATATCTCCTGATAACCCAGAAATCCCCTTTAAACCTGATTCACGATTGAGGATTTCATCTAATTTATTGACGTTTATTTCTTGCTGCCTAAGTAAGTGAATTAAGATCCCAGGATCGACACTACCAGAACGAGTTCCCATCATCAATCCTTCCAAAGGAGTAAACCCCATTGTCGTGTCGATACTATGTCCGTTGCGGATAGCCGCCAGCGAACAACCATTGCCCAAATGGCAGGTAATGAGGCGCAAAGATGCTAAATCTCGATTTAACAATTGTGCAGTTTTTTTAGCACAATATTCATGGCTAATACCGTGGAATCCATAGCGGCGAATTCCTTGCTCAAATAAATAATATGGAATTGGATAAACAGCAGCAGCCAGAGGTAATTGTGAATGAAATGCTGTATCAAAAACCGCTACTTGTGGTATAATTGGAAGTAGTTTTTCGATTGCTTCGATTCCTTGCAAATTAGCGGGATTGTGGGCAGGTGCAAGAACGCAGAGATTCTTAATTGCCTCCTTTACTTCTGGCGTAATTATCGTCGCATCCCGGTACTTTTCACCGCCGTGGACAACGCGATGACCAACTACATTAATTTCATCTATGTTGGCAATAACTTGAGTTTTACCCTGCCAGAGAGTATCAAGCATATAAGCAATTACATCCGGGCGGGAATTAGTCTGTAACTCCTCTTCTAGCTGCTCCCCAGAAGCAGTTTCGACCTTGATTTTGGCAAATTCTTGATGATGAGACCAATCAACAGTCGCTTTCCAAAGCGGTGACAACGGCGAATCTGGCACAGCATCATTTAGCTCGTACAAGCAACTTTTTTGGGTACTAGATCCAGCATTTAATACCAGTATTTTCATAACACCTATAGCAAAAGTAAAAAGTAAAAAGTAAAAAGTAAAAAGTGAAATGCTTTATGTGAATTGATTATAGGGTTTTAGTACGTCTTAACCGCCCTGGCGGTTGCTATACATTGGGAGAAATAAAAAGGCAAAAGTTATTTTATTTAGCCTTTTGCCTTTTTACTTTTTTAGCACCATTGCCAGTTAGTAATTTCAGCGGGATCATCGCCTTTTTCTTGAATTAGCCGATGGTAATCCTGCAAAACGTATTCGTAGTGATGCACTCGCTCGCTCGCCCGTGCCGCTACGCGAGGATTGTAGGCAGATGCCAGCCGAATCGCCTGCATAATCAAGTGATAGCGGCTGGTGCCGTTGCGGACGTGCATATCAAACGGCGTGGTTGTCGTGCCTTCTTCGCGATAGCCATTAATGTGGAATCGGTTGCTGTTGGGACGCCCAAAGAGCAACTGCTTCACCGCTGAGGGATAGCCGTGGAAATTGATAATCACCTGCTTATCTGGGGTGAACAAAGCATTAAACATCTCGGCATCCAAACCGTGGGGATGTTTCGTCTTGTCTTCCAGCACCATCAAATCGGTGACATTCACTATTCGCACCCGCAATTCAGGCATTTCATAGCGTAAAATATGAGCAGCTGCCATGACTTCTACCGTTGGGCTATCGCCAATTCCCACTAAGACGATATCGGGGTTAATGCCTTCATCAATAGACGCCCATTGCCAAATAGAAGCACCGGCGCGACAGTGGGCGATTGCCTCCGACATGGACAACCACTGGGGCATCGGATTCTTGTTAGCAATCACCAAATTGACGTAACCTTTACTTTGCAAACAGTGATCGACGGTGCCGATCAAACAGTTGGCATCTGGCGGCAAATATACCCGCGCCAATTCTGCTTTTTGATTCAGCACGCTGTTAATAAAGCCAGGACTTTGGTGAGAGAAGCCGTTGTGTTCTTGACGCCAAAGTGTGGAAGTCTCCAGGTAGTTAAGGGAAGCTACCTTGGGACGCCAAGAAAATTCTGAGGAAAGTTTCAGGAATTTGCCGTACTGGTTCGTCATTGTATTGACGATGCCCAAGAATGCCTCATAAGAGGGAAACAAACCGTGACGTCCAGTTAGCAGATAGCCTTGTAGCCAAGCTTGGCAGGTATGTTCGCTCAAAATTTCCAATACCCGCCCACCGATCGGGCCAATATGCTCATCGTTTGGATTGGTAGGCCACTGATAGTTCCGCTGAGTAACTTTCAGCACCTCTCCCAGTTTGTTAGACTCCAATTCATCGGGACTGAAAATGCGGAATATATGGGGATTTCGCTCAACTACAACCTTGAGGTATTTGCCAACCTCCGCTGTGTTACCGACTTGATTTTCGCCGCGCTGACACATGGGCGTGGCGTCGTGTCTGGGACGTTCTACCCTCACTTCAAAATCAAAGATATTGGGTAAATCCAGGTCTTTGCGGATGCGTCCGCCAAAGGTGTGGGGATTGCAGCCCATGCGGCGATCGCTTTTCGGACATTGCTCTAAAATCGACTGTAGGGGATGCCCTTGTTCGTCAAACAATTCTTCTGGGCGATAAGAACGCAGCCAGTCTTCCAATTGCCCCAAATGCTCTGGATTGGTCTTCGGATCGCGTGCTGGCACTTGATGAGAACGGTAGGAACCTTCGATCGGTTTGCCGTCCATTTCTTTGATGCCAGTCCAGCCTTTGAGCGATCGCAAAATTAACAAAGGCCACTTGGGTTGAGCTATTCTTTGTCCCGTCCTTGCTGCTTGCTGAATCCGGCAAATTTCCTGATAAGCCCAATCCATTGAAGCGTAGAGGTCGGCATCTAAATCGGAATCTTTTACAATCCGCACCTGATACCCATACCCAGTAAACAGATGCTGCAATTCCTCATCGCTCATCGTACCGTAAATCGTGGCGCTAGAAATCTTGTAGCCGTTTACGTGGATAATCGGCAGCACCGCACCCGATTCTGCTGGGTCGAGATACTTGTAACTGTGCCAAGCTGTCGCTGTGGGGCCGGTTTCCGATTCTCCATCTCCCACAATACAAGCGACAACCAGATCCGGGTTATCCATCACCGCACCAAAAGAGGTGGCGAGGGCGTATCCGAGTTCTCCGCCTTCGTGGATTGTACCGGGAATGCCGGGATACAAGTGTGAAGGGAAACCACCAGGCCAAGAAAACCGCTTGATAAAATCTTCCAGTCCCGCAAAGTCTAGTGTCAATTCGGGATAAAATTCTTTTAGCGAACCTTCCAGGTACAGGTTTGCGAGGTTTGCCGGTGCCCCGTGTCCCGGCCCGGTGACCAGGAACATATTCACGTCGTAGCGTCGGATTAAGCGATTCAGGTGCGCGTAAACGAGGTTAATTCCGGGACAAGTTCCCCAGTGACCCAGCAATCGCTCTTTGATGTGTTCTGGTTTGAGCGGTTCTCGCACTAGAATGTTGTCTTTGAGGTAAATTTGTGCTACTGCTAGGTAGTTGACGGCGCGGCGATAAAGTGCGATCGCATCTAATTCCGCACCGACATTTTGACGAACTTGTGCGATCGAAATCTCAGGGCCTGTAAAGGAACGGAGTGGTGTTGTCGTCATGGTTATTGACTGAATAAACGCTAAACAAACAATAGAAATTGCAACTAAATGGATTAATCAGAACCAATAACTGCTAAGACATCTGCATCCTAGCGAGCTATATTCTGATTACCAGTTAGTTATTTTTAAGTCCGCCTACTTACCGGAAGTTAAAAATTTACACCTACTCAACTGTGTAATTAGTTTATTAAGAAAAAGTTAAATTTTCTTTTCACCCAAAATAAAATATGCTCTCCCTTTAAAGGGTAGTTAACAATAAAAATTAGTAACATCTATATTTAGAGAGATATCAGGATTTGACACTAGCCAGTGCTTAAAGAGCGAAAATGCGATCGTTGCGTCTAAACTTTAGCATCTAAGAAAATTGGTAATTGGGATTATGAACGATTCCTTATACCCCATGCCCTATCGATACCTTCTTTTCTACAAGCCTTACGACGTTTTAAGCCAGTTTACAGACAAAGAAAGCGCTGAAAACGAAAGAGGCACTCTCAAAGACTATATATTTATTCCCTCAGTTTACCCGGTCGGTCGTCTAGACCGAGATAGTGAGGGACTGCTGCTGCTGACGAATCACGGACAGTTCCAGCATCGCCTGAGCGATCGCAAATTCGAGCATCCGCGCACTTATTGGGTACAGGTGGAGCGAATACCCGATGAGGAAGCCTTGGAGCGTCTGCGACAGGGTGTAACGATTCAAGATTATCGCACGCGATCGGCTTTGGTAAAAATGTTGCCAGCCGAACCAACATTACCTCCCCGCGATCCACCAATCCGGTTTCGCAAAAACGTACCGACGTGCTGGTTAGAGATTACACTAACAGAAGGGCGTAATCGTCAAGTGCGGCGGATGACGGCAGCGGTGGGATTTCCGACGTTGCGACTGGTACGCTTCGCGATCGGGATCGAACCCCAAACTGGGTCTAGCCTGCGCTATTATCTGAGTTTAGAAGGTCTACAACCCGGTCAGTGGCGCGATTTAACCCCAGCCGAACTCGAACTCCTCCTTGAAAAATTAAAACTTAACAAATTAAAAATTAAAACTTAAAAATAGGGGGCAGGGGGAAAATTATCAAGGTAGGCTAACGAACGATCGCCAATACCCCATACCCTACAGATCGGTTAACCTGGACATAGGGCCATGCTCTAGGAACTGCTGCGGCTGGGTTACGATCCACCATTAAAAGGCCCAGGAAAGGGAATTAAGGAAGTGCCCAAAATGCTTGTCTGTCCTCAATGTCAGTTTGAAAACCCGGATACAAACAAATTTTGTCAGCAATGTGGTGCCTCTTTAACCCACAAAGTCTGTCCGGAATGTGGCACTCAAGTTGCTTACAGCGCTAAAGTATGTCAAAACTGCGGCACCTTTACAGGAACCGTGTGGTTGGGCATTATTTCAGAGCGGGCAGATGCGCCACTACATGAATCCTCTAACCCAGGAAAACCTAAAATAGAGGATGCCTTGAATTTGCCAAGAGCAACTGGTTTAGAGAGCGAAGGTACTCCCTTAACTCCTGGGACTGCTGCACAAGAAAATTCAACTGAAATTCAGGTGTGGTGGGATAATGACCATCCTGAGACAGATAGGGAAGAAAATCTCGCCCAACCTGTCAGCAGCGATAAAAATCCCAACCGGGCATCAGAGTTAGCCCAGAAAACTTTTTTAGACTCCCAACAGCGCTATCAACTGTTAGAAAGGTCAACGCCAACCCCAACGGGGGAAATGCAGGTGCGAGTTTTGGATTGTCAGCCCCTGCAAGCAACTCCCCTAGAAGTCTTGCTCCATCAGCAAAGTACAGAAGAAGGAAATATCCTCAATTTGTCGGCATCGATGCCTTCGCTTCCACCTCTAGCCAAACCGTATTTGGTTCTAGAATCGCAGTTATATCCAGCGCTGCCAAGAATTCACGATGCTTGGCTCGATAGTAACGGCCAGCAGGTGGTGTTATTAGAAGACAGGTCTGACTGGCCTGTGTTATTAGACCTGTGGCACGATGACGAAATTCCGCAGATGCAGCTGTTGCAGCTGTTCCACGAAATGGCGTCTATGTGGGTAGCCCTAGAAGCGGAGAATTGTTGTACCAGTCTGCTGAATATGAGTAATCTGCGGGTGGATGAAGACCAATCTCTGGGGCTATTACGCCTAGAGCAAGACGCGAATAATTTCACGCCAACACTGGAAGCTTTAGGACAAGTCTGGCAGCACCTATTTATGGAGTCTGGACGGACGTTATTTGGGCCGATAGCGATGCTGATGAGCGATTTGAAGGAGAATACAATTCAAACAATAGAAGAATTGCGATCGCGCCTGCAAGAGATCGCAGAGGAATTCCAAGGTGAAACTACCCAGCAGCCCACTGATATGCCTCCAGTCGAGCCCGATCGCAACTTCAGCGTAGCATCCTCATACGTCAGGACTACTGCCAGTAAAGAGTATCAAACTAATGACCCCGGCGATCGTGGCGATGACAACGATCCAACGGTTGTTCTTCCCATGCAGTTGCTCAGCCTAGAAGATGCCGGTCGCACAGATGTGGGTCGTCAACGGCGACACAATGAAGACTACTTTGGCATCAGGACATTGTTCACCAAGGCGGAAACTCCCCTGGGTCGCAGTGTCCAGGCTCGCGGTTTGTATATCCTCTGCGATGGTATGGGCGGTCATGCCGGTGGAGAGGTTGCCAGTGCCTTAGCAGTGAAAACCCTCAGCCAATATTTTCAAGACCATTGGCAAGACGAACTGCCTGACGAAAATAGCATCCGCCAAGGCGTACTAAAGGCTAATCAAGCTATCTATGATGTAAACCAGCAGGATGCTCGCTCTGGCAGCGGACGTATGGGCACTACCTTGGTGATGGTCTTAGTTCAAGAAACTCAAGTCGCCGTAGCTCACGTAGGAGACTCTCGCCTCTACCGCCTCAGTCGCCGTCAGGGGATCGAGCAAGTCACGGTGGATCACGAGGTCGGTCAACGGGAAATTAAACGGGGAGTGGAAAAATCGATCGCCTATTCCCGTCCTGACTCCTACCAACTCACCCAAGCACTAGGGCCGCGCAACGAGCATTTTGTCGCTCCCGACATAGAATTCTTCGAGCTAAACGAAGATACCCTGCTGCTGTTGTGTTCCGATGGTCTTTCTGATAATGACCTGATCGAAACTCACTGGCAGACCCATCTTCAACCACTCCTCAGTTCGCGAGCTAGTCTGGAACAAGGGGTAAGTGAATTAATCGATTTGGCCAACCAATATAATGGCCACGATAATATCACTGCAGTCCTAATTCGGGGGAAAGTCCGACCGGATCTCGAACAAGCTAGAGTTGCCAACAGCTAATTGTTAGCGGTCAGCGGTCAATCGATTTTGGATTCTAGGATTTTGGATTTTGGCTCAACTAATGACTAATAACTAATGACTAATGACTAATGGGATCTTCTGATGCGGTCACGCTGACCCTATTACATCCCCAACAACCGGAACAACAGTGGCGCTTTGAGAGCCAGGATGTCATTCGGATTGGTCGCTCGCCAGATAATGATGTTGTTTTGAGCGATAGCCGAGTTTCCCGCTACCATCTGGATCTCCGACGAATTGACATCTCAGGAGCAAGCCTTGAAAGCAATTTGGCATCTAGCGGTTGGCGAATGGTCAATCAAGGCACTAATGGAACTTTCCTGGATGGCATTTTAGTGTCTCAAGCTTGGCTTACAGATGGTTCTCTGCTCCAGTTAGCTCAGAAAGGCCCGGTGCTAAAGTTCCACCTCCAGCATAGATCCAGACCCAGATCTGCTACAGCATTGGCGTGCAATCACGCTGGGAATTCGCCAAATAATTTGTTCTGCATTCACTGCGGCCAACCGCTTCGCGTTGAGCGCACTATCCGCCAGTATCAGGTGTTGCGGACGCTGGGACAAGGGGGAATGGGCACTACTTACCTCGCTCGGATACCAGAAGCGCCGGGTGAGGCAGGCGGGACGCAGGCGGCTGCGGGGGGGTTAGTGGTTGTCAAGGAAATGAATGCAGATATGGCTGAAATCAGCAAGGCTAGAGAATTATTCGATCGCGAAGCTCGTGCCCTCAAGTCGCTCCACCATCCAGGTATTCCGCAATTTTTTGACTTTTTTAGCGAAAGGGGTAAAAAATACCTGGTAATGGAGCTAGTTCACGGTCAGGATTTGGAAAAGCGCGTGTACCAATCTGGGCCGGTGGCACCGACCCAGGGAATTGAGTGGACTATTCAAATCTGCGATGTGTTGGACTATATCCACGGACAAGACCCGCCGCTGATTCACCGCGACATTAAACCTGCCAATTTATTGGTGCGATCGCTTGACAATCGCATTGTAGTCCTGGATTTTGGGGCAGTTAAAGAAATCGGTACTCCCTTGGGTACTCGCATAGGCGTAGAAGGCTACAGCGCCCCGGAACAAGACCGAGGCCAACCTGTAACCCAATCTGACCTTTATGCGGTCGGGGCTACGCTAATTTTCCTGCTCACTGGCGAACCGCCCCACAAGTTTTATCGCCAGCAGGGTCGAACTTACCAATTTCATCTGGAAAATATTCCCACGATCGCACCGAAATTGCGAGATGCAATCCAACACGCCACTAAGCCGAATGTGCGCGATCGCTATCAAACCGCTCAGGAGCTAGCTACAGCTTTGGCTGCTTGCCTTTAGGGCGAATTTTGCATTTTGAGCTTTAAGTTAAAAAACTTTTTTAACTTAAAGCTCAAAACTAATCTTCGTCCCAGGCTTCTACAGCTAGCAGTTCGCTGATCGGATCTTGGGTCGTGAAGCCGAATTCGAGCAACTCTTTTTTCCAGTAAGCCCATTCATCTCCGTAAAGAAGGGCTATTTTCCAGAGTCTATCGCTGGGTTTGATTAAATTCGAGTCCACAAGCGATCGCACCTGACGTTGCATCTTCACCATCGGGTGAATTACTTGCTGAGTCATAAACTGCTTTGAATTGATTGATTTTTGCAAATATTTGGCCCAAAAAGGCTTCCCACTTCTGAGGGATTACCTGTGCTTTTATTTCTGTGCAGTGGGGAAGCGAACTTCTACCTACCACCTTAGCATGGATCTTTTGAGCAAGTCTCTGTCTGTCTTGCTTTTATTCCCAATGCCAATTCATAACTAATCGTACATCAACAATCATAGTAACACAATTGCAAGTCGCATACCAGTTTTACTGCGCTTCGCCAATCAGGGTAAATACCGCCCTGTCTCTGGGAGTGGGATGTAGTTTCATCGTCGCCCGCATCCCCTAACGGAGCTTTTGGGCTTTTTTTGGGCTTTTTTGCAGATTTTGATAAAATTCGGTCATCAACGATCTTGTAGGAGCATCTGGCACCGACCAAAGCGATGCGATCGAGCCAAATACACTCACTTACTTATACAAGCGAACTGATAAATACTTTTCCAGGACTTAAGCATTGACAAAATAACACTATCGTGTATTAGTCTGGTAGAAGCTTGAAGCAAGCTAATCCATTTTGGTGCTTCTAAAGCATAGTTTGGTCGAAAGAGCAGAACCTACAGCCTATGAATTAGTCAACGCAACCTTTGCGGCAGAATGGAGCAGCAAACCATACTCCAAACCTTCTACCACCGCCTGATAGGAAGCTTCCAAAATATTGCTGGAAACTCCCACCGTTGTCCAACGTTGATGACCGTTGCTAGACTCAATCAAAACGCGAGTTTTCGCAGAAGTACCGCTGTCTCCGTTGAGAATCCGCACCTTATAATCTGTGAGGTAAAACTCTGCGATCGCCGGATAGAAATTCACCAAAGCTTTGCGTAGAGAGGCATCCAAGGCGGCAACCGGCCCATTTCCTTCTGCCGCTTCCAAAATATCTTTGCCATTCACAGACACTTTGATAGTAGCTAGCGCATAAGGAAGGCAGTCTTTTTCGCGATCGCAGGCCACAATATCACAATGTACTCGAAAACCTTTGAGTTCAAAAAACTGCTGCCGTTGCCCTAAAGCTTCGCGCATAAGTAAGTCGAAACTAGCTTCTGCTGCCTCAAATTGATAACCTTCATTCTCCAATTTTTTGAGGCGTTGGAGAATTTGACGACAAGTTGGGTTTTGCTTATCTAGATCGATGCCAAAACTGCGGGCTTTTGCTAAAACATTACTCAATCCAGCTTGATCTGAAATAACAATGCGGCGACGGTTGCCCACCTGTTCTGGCTCAAGGTGTTCGTAAGTCAGGGGGTTGCGCTCAACAGCACTAACATGGATGCCGCCTTTATGAGCAAAAGCAGAAAGTCCTACAAAAGCTGCGTGTTCGTCGGGTGCTAAATTGGCGATTTCGCTGATAAACCGACTGGCTTGAGTTAGCTGTTTTAGTTGCTCATCTTTAATACAGGAATAGCCTAACTTTAGTTGCAAATTGGGAATCAGAGAACAAAGATTCGCATTGCCGCAGCGTTCGCCGTAGCCATTGATTGTCCCTTGAACCATTCTGACACCTTCCATCACGGCGGCTAGGGCGTTAGCAACGGCTGTGTCTGAGTCGTTGTGGGTGTGAATGCCCAATCGCGGGAAGGAAGAACCTCTCCCCCCGTCCCCCTCCCCGTCAACAGGGAGGGGGTGTAAGGGGAAGAAATCCGTTCTTTCGTCCCCCTCTCCGATATCGGACAGGGGGAGTGAGGGGAAGAAATCCGTTCTTTCATCCCCCTCTCTGATATCGGACAGGGGGAGTGAGGGGAAGAAATCCGTTCTTTCGTCCCCCTCTCTGATATCGGACAGGGAGAGTGAGGGGAAGAAATCCGTTCTTTCGTCCCCCTCTCTGATATCGGAGAGGGGGTGTAAGGAGAAGAAATCCGTCCTTTCTTCCCCCTCTCCGATATCGGAGAGGGGGAGTGAGGGGGTGAGGTTTTCTATTGCCTTAACGACATCTCGAACAATCTGGGCAATTTCGTGGGGGAGAGTGCCGCCGTTGGTGTCGCAGAAAACTAGCCATTCCGCACCGGCTGCTAGAGCACTTTCCAACGTCTTCAAAGCATATTCTGGATTGTGCTTGTACCCATCAAACCAATGTTCGGCATCGTAGATCACACGCCGTCCCTGACTGCGGAGATACTCGATCGTATCCCCGATCATCGCCAAATTCTCTTCTAAACTCGTCTTCAAACTCTCTGTGACGTGCATATCCCAGGATTTGCCAAAAATCGTCACCCAGCGAGTCCCTGCCGCCAAAATCGCTTGCAGCATGGAATCCTCAGCGGCAGTTGTTCCCGGTCGTCGCGTCGAGCAAAAAGCTACCACTTCTGCTTGAGTCAGGGGTTCTTCTTTCAGTTTCCAGAAAAATTGCACATCCTTCGGATTCGCCCCCGGCCATCCTCCTTCAATAAAAGGAATTCCCAGTCGGTCTAGTTGGTGGGCGATTCGCAATTTATCTTCTAAGGATAGAGACAATCCTTCACGCTGAGCGCCGTCGCGGAGAGTTGTATCGTAAATCCAAATTTTCTCTTTAGATGTGTCAGGGGTCATATAGAAGGGAAGAGGGGCTAGGGGCTAGGGAAGAAGGGGAAGAGGGGCAGAGGGGCAGAGGGGCAGAGGGGCAGAGGGGCAGAGGAGAAATTTTCTTGACCACTGACAACTGACCATTGACAACTGACCATTGACCAATGACTAATCCCCAAGTCTGTTGTTGAAATGCGTAAACGCGATATTGTTTAAGAGATGTAAAAATGTTTAGAAACGCATCGATAAATAACTATGCCAAAGATAACTGCACAAGGAAAGACTTTTGAATGCGCTTCTGGCGCGAATCTCCGTAAAGTTTTGTTAGAAAATGACATTGCTTTGTACAACGATAAAGCCAAAGTGGTGAACTGTCATGGCTTCGGCACTTGTGGCACCTGTGCCGTTAAGGTGGAAGGGCAGGTTTCCGAGGCTAGCTGGCGGGAGAAAACGCGGCTAGGTCTTCCTCCCCATTCTCCCGCGAAAAACCTCCGTTTAGCCTGTCAAACCAAAGTTTTAGGTGATGTAAACGTGACAAAATTTGATGGTATGTGGGGGCAGGGCGATCGCACCGTGTGGACACCCCAGGGATAACTTCCATCCCCGATCGCAATTTAGCGGTGAATATTTGCCTGTCGCCTAGACATCTTACTATTGAAAGGCGCAATTTGTAGCAAGCCAATGGTAGATTGCTATTAATTGGACAAAAATAGGCTTATTCAGCTAACCTCGCGTTTTGATCGCAGTGGCTGTAGCAATCCTTCTGGGAGCCCATTCCAGCGCTGTGGTAGAGAATCTTGTTGAATAAATGAATATACCAAGCGACATTCTGATTATCGGCGGTGGGATTGTTGGGCTATCACTTGCGATCGAACTCAAACTACGCAAAACAAATGTCACCGTTCTGACGCGAGACTTTCAGCAAGCTGCCGCCCACGCCGCCGCCGGAATGCTAGCACCCCAAGCCGAAAAAATACCACCAGGCCCGATGCTCGATTTGTGCCTGCACAGTCGAGCAATATATTCTGATTGGACAAGAAAACTAGAACAAATCAGCGGTTTAGAAACCGGATACTGGCCTTGTGGTATTCTAGCTCCAGTTTATAGGTCTGGGGAGCAACAACGCAAGGAAGAATGTCCTGTTAGCATTTGGTTAGATAGGGAAGCCATTCATAAACATCAGCCTGGACTGAGTTCGGAAGTTGTCGGTGGATGGTGGTATCCTGAAGACGCACAAGTCGATAATCGTGCTTTAGCAAGAGCATTGTGGGCAGCAGCACGCGAATTGGGCGTTAATATGAGCGAAGGCGTAAATGTTGAAAAAATCCACATCCAAAATCGGCAAGTTACTTGTGTAAAAACCTCTGCCGGAGATTGGCAAGCCGAACGCTATGTTTTAGCAACTGGTGCTTGGGCAAATGAATTATTGCCAGTGCCAGTATATCCCAAAAAGGGACAAATGCTCTCAGTGCGATCGACATCATCCACTCTGGGTTTAAAACAGGTTTTGTTTGGGGAGGAAATTTACATTGTGCCGCGTCGGGATGGCACAATTGTCATAGGAGCTACTAGCGAAGATGTCGGTTTCGCACATAATAATACTCCAGCGGGGATGCAAGCATTACTGGCACGAGCGATCCGACTTTATCCAGAATTACAACATTTTCCCATTCTAGAATTTTGGTGGGGATTTCGACCGGCAACACCCGATGAATTACCCATTCTCGGCTCTAGTGCCTACGACAATTTGATTTTAGCCACAGGACACTATCGCAATGGTATTTTACTAGCTCCTATTACCGCTTTGCTAATTGCAGATTTGATTTTAGATCGAAATTGCGATCGGCTTCTGAATCATTTTCACTACTCCAGGTTCACAAACAATTAGCGTTACAAAAAGCAAAGTGCGAATCAGAATATACCTCCAAAAGTAGAGAAATATAAGACAATATAAGAAACCTGGTTTATCGCTACTGTACGAACACAGGACATAAAAAAATGCAAACTTTAGACAAATCAACGCCACAAACAAACGATCTAAGTTCTTTAGATTGCCCCCTCACCATCGCCGGAAAAACTTTTAAATCCCGCCTGATGACGGGAACTGGCAAATATCGCAGCATAAGAGAAATGCAGCATAGCATCATCGCCAGCGGTTGCGAAATCGTCACCGTTGCCGTGCGGCGAGTGCAAACCAACGCCCCCGGACACGAAGGACTCGCCGAAGCTCTAGACTGGACTAAAATTTGGATGTTGCCCAACACCGCAGGCTGTCAAACTGCTGAAGATGCCATCCGCGTAGCCAGATTAGGACGGGAAATGGCTAAACTCTTAGGGCAAGAGGACAATAACTTTGTCAAATTAGAAGTTATTCCCGACTCCAAGTATTTATTGCCAGATCCCATCGGCACTCTAGAGGCCGCTGAGAAGCTTGTGAAAGAAGGCTTTGCTGTTTTGCCCTACATCAATGCTGACCCACTGCTGGCAAAACGCTTGCAAGAAGTCGGCTGCGTTACCGTCATGCCTCTCGGTTCTCCCATCGGTTCGGGACAGGGAATCAAAAATGCTGCCAATATCGAGATAATTATTGACAATGCAACGGTTCCTGTGGTAGTCGATGCCGGTATTGGAACGCCCAGCGAAGCAGCAGCGGCAATGGAGATGGGGGCAGATGCGTTGTTAATTAATACTGCCATAGCCCAAGCTCAGAATTCCGCCGCGATGGCACGGGCGATGGGTATGGCTACCGAAGCAGGACGTCTCGCTTATTTGGCTGGGAGAATTCCGGTGAAAGCTTATGCCAGTGCAAGTTCGCCCCTAACTGGCAAAATTACTGGGTAGGGAAAAGTCAGTGGTCAGTGGTCAGTGGTCAGTGGTCAGTGGTCAAGAAAATTTCTCCTCTGCTCCTCTGCTCCTCTGCTCCTCCCCTTTTTGACTTTTGACTTTCCTTAGTTTTTGTAAAGATTTGTAAGTTTTTTTGAGAAAGCGAGTATGATAAGTATTGTTACGATAAATTAAGATCAAAAAAACTGAGGATAATATTCATGCCCTACATTAAAGAAGATGGCGGTCTGCTGAACAACTTTGCGATCGAGCCAAAAATCTACGAGGCAACCCCTCCAAGCAAAACCGAACAGCGTAACTATGTGATTATGGGTGCGGCTGCTCTAGCTCTAGTAGGTAGTCTGATCTTCGTGGCTGTCTCGGTTTCGGGCGTCAGCTAACAATCAAAATTATTAATAATCGGCACGAGCCTTTATTACCTAAAATGACCAGGTTACCAATTCCACAGGTGCCTGGTCGGTTTTATTAAGTTGCCTTGCTAGCCCTTAGCAAGTTCGCCCCTAGCAAGTTAGCCCCTGGTTAGGAATCTCTGAGAAATGCCAAAATTGGATAGAATCAGGCAGACTCGGCATCTCAATTGGGTTAGAGTTTGGTGAACTCACATCTTGCACCATTCTCAACAAGACCTGAGAAACCGGGTTTCTAGACGAAAAATCTAGGCTTTTAGGTTTAGCCAGTTGCGAGAAACCTGGTTTCTGAAGCTGGTGCAAGATATGAGTGAATCCTTGTCTGCAACACTATTTGGAATATTCGTGTGTGAACCGTTCGCGTACAAAAGCAGAGCTTGACCTGAATACATTATTCCCATTTGAGCTGGATAAATTCCAGCTAGATGCGATCGCGGCATTGAATGACGATCGCTCAGTCGTAGTTTGTGCCCCCACAGGTTCGGGAAAAACATTAATTGGAGAATACGCCATTTACCGTGCCTTAGCGCGGAACAGAAGGGTGCTGTACACTACCCCCCTCAAAGCCCTTTCCAACCAAAAGTGCCGCGACTTCAGCGAGCAGTTTGGGGTTGAGAATGTGGGACTGCTAACCGGGGATATGTCCATCAACCGGGAAGCCCCCATCTTGGTGATGACTACAGAAATCTTCCGCAATATGCTTTACGGCACGCCAATAGGGGAAGTCGGCACATCCTTAGTTGGCGTCGAAGCAGTAGTGCTGGATGAGTGTCACTACATGAACGATCGGCAGCGGGGTACAGTTTGGGAAGAGTCGATCATCTATTGTCCCCACGAGATTCAATTACTGGCACTTTCTGCCACAGTCGCCAACAGCGAACAGCTGACCGACTGGATCGGCCAGGTTCACGGGCCAACCGACCTGATTTACTCAGACTTCCGCCCCGTACCCTTGGAATTTAACTTCTGTTCTCCCAAAGGGCTATTTCCCCTGCTCAACGATGACCAAACCAAAATAAACCTTCGCCTCAAACCCAAAGGCGCACAAGGGAAACAAGGGGGCGGCAAACGACCGGAAAGTCCCAGTTTATCGTTTGTACTGAGCCAATTGCAGGCACGGGATATGCTACCGGCAATTTACTTTATCTTCAGTCGCCGGGGCTGCGACCAGGCAGTGGAAGATGTGGGGGATTTCAGTCTGGTTAACAAAGCAGAAACTCAACAGCTAAAACAGCGAATTGACGAATTTTTGGCACGCCACCCAGAAGCTGGTCGAGTTGGGCAGATCGAACCGCTTTATCGGGGCATTGCCGCCCACCACGCTGGCATTTTGCCCACCTGGAAAGGCTTTGTAGAAGAACTGTTCCAACTGGGTTTGATTAAAGTGGTGTTTGCCACGGAAACGTTGGCAGCGGGGATAAATATGCCCGCCCGGACAACAGTAATTTCGACGCTCTCCAAACGGACCGATCGCGGACATCGATTGCTGAACGCCTCTGAATTCTTGCAAATGGCCGGTCGGGCTGGGCGTCGGGGAATGGACGAAAGAGGCTATGTGGTGACGCTGCAAACACCCTTTGAAGGGGCAAAAGAAGCAGCTTACCTAGCAACATCCAAGCCCGATCCTTTAGTCAGCCAGTTTACCCCCAGCTATGGTATGGTGCTGAACCTGCTACAAACGCACACCATCCAACAGGCGAAAGCACTCGTAGAACGCAGTTTCGGTCAGTATCTGGCGACATTGACGCTCAGACCCCAACAGCAAGCGATCGCCGAGCGAGAGGCTGAGTTGGCCAAATATCAGTCAGAATTGGGAAAGTTTGACCCCGCCGTCTTGGCTAATTATGAAAAATTACAACAGCGACTCAGGGTAGAAAAGCAGTTGTTGAAAACGCTGCAACAGCAGTCTGCCTCTATGCAGGCGAGCGATATGGCTCTGGCCCTCAATTTTGCGGTAGCAGGAACAATACTCAGCCTCAAAGGCAAGCACATACCCGTGCCTAACCCCATCTCAGCAACATTAGTAAATAAAATACCAGGCCCAGGACAAAGCCCGTACCTGATCTGTTTGGGGCAGGATAACCGCTGGTATGTGGTGGGGACGGTAGATGTGGTTGGTTTTCATGCGGAATTGCCCCGCATTGCCGCTGTCGATCGCTTGGAGGGGCCACCGCCCGATCTGACCATGAAACTCGGTAGCGTGCGTAGTGGTACGGAAGCTAGCGCCTCTGTCGCTCGTGCGATCCCCTCACCACCGTCGCCTGAAGATCCCCCAGAAGTGGTGGCTCAAGCCCACCGAGTTAAGGCAGTAGAAGCGCAACTGGACGCTCACCCCATCCATCAGTGGGGCAATCCAGCCGCGCTGCTCAAACGTTTCCGTCGTATGCTTAGTTTGCAAGAGGAAATAAGCGATCGCCAAGAAAAACTCGATCTCCAAACCCAACGGCACTGGGATGAATTCCTCGACTTGATTGAAATTTTGCAAGGGTTTGGCTGCTTGGAGGGATTGCTGCCAACTCGCATGGGACAAGCGGCTGCGGCAATTCGCGGCGATAACGAGCTATGGCTGGGATTGGCGCTGATGTCGGGAGAATTTGACGATTTAGACCCCCATCACCTGGCAGGGGCTTGTGCCGCCCTAGTCACCGAAACACCCCGCCCAGATTCCCGAACAAACTTCGATCCCGCTCCAGAAGTGGAGGAAGCTATAGACAAATTGCGAAATTTGCGCCGCCAGCTATTCCAGCTTCAGCGTCGTCACAATGTTGCAATGCCAGTATGGTTAGAGGATGATTTAATTGGCTTGGTGGAACAATGGGCTTTGGGTGTGGATTGGGTGCATCTGTGCGAAAACACTTCTTTAGATGAGGGAGATGTGGTGCGGATGTTACGCAGAACGTTAGATTTCCTTTCGCAAATACCTCACGTACCCTATTTGCCAGATTCATTGAAGCGAAATGCCAGCCGCGCCATCCAATTGATGGATCGGTTCCCAGTTAATGAGATTGTGGGCTAACAGGGGGAGTGGGGGAGTGGGGGAATTATTATGTACATTTTCTCCCCTTCTCCCGCTCTCCCCTTCTCCCGCTCTCCCCTTCCCCAGGAGTCACAAATCAGGTGTTAGGAGTGAGGAGTCAGAAGTCACAAGTCACAATTGACAAATCAAAAAGTAAAAAGCAAAAGACAAAACTGGAATATCTTTTTCCTCTGTTTCTTTTACCTTTTTACCTCGTTCCCTGGCTCTACCTGGGAATGCGTATCCCTTTTTCTGCTGCGGCAGCGCAAGGTATCCGCTTGGGCGTGGTACGTAGCCCCGATAATGCTACCCAATGGAGCGGCATTACGACTCGCTTAAGCGAGAGCGGAGTGTCATATTGTGTGGTTGACCTGGAAAAAATTAAAAATGTGGCAGATTTGAACGGCGTGTCGGTTCTGTTCTTGCCGAATGTGGAAAGCTTGACTCAGGAGCAGACTCTAGCTCTAGAAGCGTGGATGAGTAAAGGCGGTCGTGCGATCGCGAGCGGGCCTGTGGGCAACCTCTCCCCGCCGGGAGTTCGCCAAATGTTACGCAGTCTTTTGGGTGCTTACTGGGCTTTTCCTCTCTCGGAACCAGAGGCGCTACAACCCCTGCGTACCAGAACTCAGGAGTGGGTGCGACAGGAACTTACCGGCACTATCCACGGCGGCGTGATCATTCCCACCAGTTTGAACAGTCAAACAGCTGCCACCTGGACAATAAGTGACTCTCCTCCAGCAGTTGTGACGACTAACCGCGCCACTTTTTTAGGCTGGCGCTGGGGCGTCAATACTGCGGCTAGCGCTCAGCTGGATCTGGGTTGGCTAAAGGCGGCTCTAAGCCGTTACGGCAATATCGCCCAGGCTGGAGTGTCACCTCCCCCAACTTCCGCTAATTGCGTCGCTCCTGGCGCTTTACCCAACGTTGCAGCCGCTCCCAGACCGACACCGACGACGGCGGTGCGGGGGAGCGGGGGAGCGGGGGTGCAGAGGGGCAGAGGGGCGGAGGGGCAGAGGGGCAGAGGAGCAGAGGGGCAGAGGGGCAGAGGGGCAGAGGGGCAGAGGGGCAGAGGGGCAGAATCTTCTCCCTCTTCCCTAGCCCCTAGCCCCTACTCCCTAGCCCCTTCCCCAGTTGACCCGACCGAACGGGTGGCGACTGCTGGGATTCGCGTTGCACCAAATGGAGAACCGATCGCGCCTCAAGAAGCGATCGCTATGCGCCAAGAACTACAAAACCTCCTTGGTCGCGTGGAAAGCGCCATTTTGGCTGTTAACTCCGCCAGTCTCAACCCAGGAGTGCAGGTTGCTGGGGGAGCGGCGGAGCAGGGGAAAAAAGAAACTATCCCCATCAGCTCTTCTTCAACAGTCGCCTCTACTTCTCCAATTAGCACTCAAAACACAGCACTTGGCACTTTACAAAATGCACGGGATGTGCTACAGTCTCTACCCCAATTGATTGCGAAAAGAGACTATGCCACTGCTAGAAGTCAATGGCTGCAAGCACGGTCTAACCTCTGGAACCTTTACCCAACCTCTAGCCCTATAGTTCAATCGGAAATCCGGGCAATCTGGCTCGATCGCGGTTCGATCGTTCAAGCAGGCTCAGAACGCGGCTTAGCCAAGATTTTTGATGGGCTCGCTCAAGCGGGAATTAATACCGTCTTTTTTGAAACGGTCAATGCAGGCTACACCATTTACCCCAGTCAAGTCGCGCCCGAACAGAACCCGCTGACTAAAGGTTGGGACCCTCTAGCTGCCGCCGTTAAGTTAGCTCACGAGCGGGGTATGGAATTGCACGCCTGGGTTTGGACTTTTGCAGTTGGCAACCAGCGTCACAATGCCATTCTCAACCAACCGGCTGACTATCCCGGCCCAATTATCTCGGCTCATCCCGATTGGGCTAATTACGATAACCAAGGCCGGATGATTCCGGCGGGACAGACAAAGCCGTTCCTAGACCCGGCAAATCCTGAAGTGCGGCGCTATTTACTCAGTTTGTGCGATGAAATCCTCAGCCGCTATAACGTGGATGGCTTGCATCTCGACTACATTCGCTACCCGTTTCAAGACCCCAGTCGGGGATCGGTCTACGGATATGGGAAAGCGGCGCGTCAGCTATTTCAGGAAATGGCTGGTGTTGACCCGATGAAGATTTCTCCTAGCAATCGCCCAATGTGGCAAAAGTGGACTGAGTTTCGTACCAGTCAAATTAATTCTTTCGTGGCAGAAGTTTCCCACATGGCACGCCAGCGCCGCCCCAATTTAATTATGTCGGCTGCTGTTTTTGGGTATCCCGTACAGGAACGAATTCAAAAGTTGCAACAAAATTGGGAAGTTTGGGCAAAAAGAGGCGATGTGGATTTGGTGATGCCGATGGCTTATGCTCAGGATACGAATCGTTTTTCCCAACTTGCTGCACCCTGGCTCAGTAACCCGGATTTAAGCTCGACTCTGGTATTGCCAGGTATTTTGCTTTTAAATCTGCCGGAAATAAGTGCGATCGATCAAATTCAGTTTGTCAGGGATCTGCCAAACGGCGGTTACTCGCTATTTGCCTTCGAGCATTTTAGCGATCGACTGCGATCGATTTTCAATCGCACCCAAGGCAACAACGGGGCTACGTCAAAAGAACCGATTCCCTACCGTCAGCCTTTCGCCGCCTCGGCTTCTATTTTCGCCTCTCTCCAGCGGGAATGGGGTTTTCTGCTGCAAACAAACCAACTTCAGATGGCAGAGGGAATGCGATCGCCTTTTAGCACTCAAGGGTCAGCACTTTCAACTGCTTTAAATCAACTAGCTCAACAGCCAAATCCCACTAATTTCGCAGCAGCAAAGAATTCTTTAAAATCATTTCGTTCGCAGTTTCGCAACTGGATGAGCCAGCATTCTACGCAGAATTCCTATCAAGTTCAAACTTGGGATAACCGTCTAGCTAATTTGGAAAAACTATTGAATTATGGTGAACGAGTTTTATTGAATCGACCAAACTCTTCTGCGACAAAAAGATAATTCGCGAAATGGTGTTATCAATACGCTCTTTTTCAGGTATGTTGTTGCGCTTCAGCGCTCTTTAACCTGGAGTTCTTCTTAGTTTTGAGCAACTCTATATAGCAACCGCTCTCGTCGATTAGGGCAGTAGGGGCGAAGCATTCGGGCATATAATTTATTGGTTAAAACCTTATATTTACTACCCGAATGCTTCGCCCCCTCCCCAGATTTATGGCTTAACCGACTCATCGGTTGCTATATAAGCGTTATTGTTATGTGTACCAGTCGTCATTTTTCCAGTCCTCCTTATCATATTCTGCATGGGTGAGGACATGGCGGATAAAAACTTTTTGTTTTTCGTAATCTACCAAGGTGATGAGTCGATAGTTATTACCGCCGATGTTAAAAACCGTTAGATTAACAACTAAATCTGCTGATGCAAAGTCTTGGCGTAACTCATCAAGGTTCTGCCAAATCATACTAAATTGCGTAGGAAAATGCAAGCATCGTCTCTTTCAAAAAATATTTGAACTCTCAAATGTTATTCGCCATCTTAATTTCTTGGATGTGCCACCATCCGCATTCCGCCTAGCGCAGCTAAAGTTAAACCGCGACGAACGGGACGAACCTCCAGCTACCCCCAGTATTGGGGGTCACGGGGGCAAGGGGTTAGGGGGCGAAAAGCGTAAGTTCTAAATTAGATGAATTTAATGCCGTAAATTCCAGATAAAGCGCTATATTTCTTTCAGTGAAGTCAGCATCGGAAGCAAGCAGTGCCAAGAATAATTGCGATCGCCAACGGTAAGGGAGGAGTAGGCAAAACTACTACAGCAGTCAATTTGGCTGCCACCTTCTCGGAGAAAACACGGGTTCTTCTAGTGGATGCAGATATTCAAGGTTCTGCTACTTGGTGGGTTGAGCGCAATCGGGAAAAATGGGGCTTTGACTTAGCTCAAGAGACAGACCCAAAACTTTTGAGTGGTTTAAGCAAGATAGAAGGGTATGATTTAGTAGTGGTGGATACACCTCCGGCGCTGCATTCGGAAGCATTAGCGGCAGTTGTGGCGATCGCAGATTACCTCCTTTTGCCCACACCACCAGCGCCAATGGATCTGGCTGTACTGATTGAGACAGTACGGGAAGCAGTCACGCCGGTTGGAATTGCCCATCGGGTGCTTCTGACTAGGGTGGATTCCCGAAGTTTGGGAGAAGCCCTAGAGGCGCAAAACACCCTCATGGAGTTAGGAATACCCGCCTGCAATGCCTTTGTCCGTGCCTACAAAGCCCACGAACGAGCAGCGCTTGAGGGGGTTCCTATTACTCAGTGGCGAGGCAATAATGCACGGGAAGCTCAAGCAGATTACCGCCGCGTGGCTAATGAATTACAGCGTGATTGGAGAAAATGATGGCTACTAGAAAACGGATTTCAGTTTCAGATGTGCTACGCCAAGAGGCGCAAAAATCCCCAGATGCAGAAGATAAACCTGTTATAGACACCACCGCTGAGGAAGTTGTAGAACAAGATGCTCCAGCAGTAGAAGAATTATCAACAGTCTCTCCCGATAAAAGTGCTGTTAAAGGGGCAGATACAACCACGGCTGAGTTAGAAGCGACTATAGTTGAGTTGAAAGCAGCTTTGGAGCAAGCAAGCCAACTTGAGCTAGCACATCAACACGAAGGTTCTCTACAGCAGCAAGTAATCGAGCTACAATCTGAATTGACTGAGCAAAAAAATCTTGTCCACAAGCTACAAAAAGATTTAAAACAGGTTGATAAGCTAAAGGCAGACCTTGAGCAAACCAAAAAAGAAGCTTTGCAACTAGCTGATGCTAATTCTAAGCTTATTGAAGAAATGAATGCTCTGAAAAAAGAGACTAAAGACATCAAAACATCCATTACAGCCATTACACCCATTACACCTGCACCCATTACACCTGCACCCATTACACCCATTTACAAACCAATAGAGCGGAAAATAGGAAAAATGGCACCAGAGGGAACTAAGGAACCTGACTTTGCCGTTAATACTTGGTTGCTTTGATGAGGATGTAAAAGAGTCAAAAGGAGATAGGGATTTATAATTTCAAATTTAAGAAAAGCAAATATAAAATTCTTCAATTTGAAATCTGAAATCTAAGATTTAAAATTCTCCCCCCTGTCTACCAAACAAAACTCCCCAGCATTTTCGAGATTATCGTAATGCTGGAGAGTTTGAATTTTAGATCTCAAATTCATTCCAATCTAAAATTGTTAGGCTGGGTTTGCTTGCGCTTGTCTCTGAAGCAAGTTGACAATGGAGGTTTTTAGCAGCAGTCCCACCAGCACACCGTTATCGCGAATTACAGGTAGCTGAGTTATGTTCTGTTGTTCCAGGAGTGTGGCAACTTCTAGCAGCGATCGATCTGATTTAACAGTGTTGGATTGTTCGATCGATCGCATTATTTCGCTGACTTTAATTTGGGGCCAAAGTTCGAGAGAAACGGTTTTGAGGTCTTCAACTGCGATCGCACCTACTAACTGTCCGTCTTCATTGGTAACTAAGAACTTCTGCCAGGTAGTTTGACCGATAACGTAATCGTTAGCAAACTGTCGGAGAGAAATATTGGCTGACACAATCGGACTGTTGGGTATTACGGCGTCTTCAGCGGTCAATCCTGCGAGCTTATCCTGCACTGTAGCATACTGGGCAGACTGACCGGCGTTTTGGAGCAAGAACCAACCAACTAAGAGATTCCAGAAGTTAGCGCTACTGCCATATAGTACCAGAGGCAGCACACCAGAGGCGATCGCAATCCAACCAAAGATTTGACCGACGCGACTGGCAAATACAACACCTTTATAAGGATTGCCGGTGACTTTCCATACAGCAGCTTTGAGGATATTGCCGCCATCCAAAGGCAAACCGGGAATTAAGTTAAATAGCGCCAAAGCCAAGTTAATCGAGGCTAGCAGTCCTACAATAGCTGCCAGAGGCCCTGAAATGCCTGTTCCTAAGCCAATGGCTGTGAAGATACCGAATAGTAGTAAACTGACTGCTGGGCCTGCGATCGCTACCCAAAATGCCTCAGCTGGTGTCTTGGACTCTCTTTCTAAATTTGCCAAACCACCAAACAGAAACAGATTGATTGATTTAACATCAATTCCCTGGCGCATGGCGACAAAGCTGTGTCCTAATTCGTGCGCCAAGACGGAAGCAAATAACAGTAACGCTGTCACTAATCCCAGTACCCAAGGCAATGGCCCGCCCAATCCTGGAAAATTAGCCGCTAATTCGCTTCCATAACTCCAAGTTACCAAACCCAGGATAAAAAACCAGGATGGATGGATGTTGAAGGGAATGCCAAACAGGTTGCCAACGCGAAAAGTGCCGTTCATTAGGACTCCTCTTATTTCAGCTTTGAGAGTTTTGTTTTGCTCTCATGCTTTGATTGTAACGGAATGTAACAATGCTTTTAATATTTCAACTATAGTGGTAGCCGTCCGTTAAGGTTCGGTTTAGCGAACGGTGCGTAGCGAACAGTACATAAGGTGGGCATGGCTCACAATTACTGCTAAGGTTTTGGGTAGGGGCGAAGCATTCGGGCAGAAAGTCTTTGGCTGTAGCCATAAATTATCAGCCCGAATGCTTCGCCCCTACAGATATATTTGCAAAAATGGAATAATCCCCAATTACTGTAGTAGGGTAGAGACTGCTTACCCTAGATACTCGCCATAATAGAAGAAGTACCGCAAAGCTTGAGAAAAATTTGATAGCAAACTAGATTATGTCAGTCTCCGAATCCAGAATTACCCGTTCTTACAACCAAGAAGAGATCCAGCAAATTCTCCATCTGGCTATCTCCCGGCAATCTTACGAAGGGGACTTTACCCGCGAACAGTTGTTGGAAATTGCGACTGAGTTAGAAATATCTTCAGAAAATCTTGAGGTAGCAGAAAAAGAGTGGCTAGCCTTACAGGGAGAAAGGCAAAAGCGGCAGGCGTTCAACACCTACCGCGTCGGAAGATTCAAGAAAAGTTTAGGCAAGTATGCGATCGTCAATACATTTTTGGTACTGCTGAATCTAGTTAGTGGTGGTTACCTTTCTTGGTCGCTTTATATTTTATTATTCTGGGGATTAGCCCTTGGTCTTAATACTTGGAATAATTTTCACTTGCAGGAGGAGGAGTACGAAAAAGCTTTTCAGCAGTGGTATCGCAAGTACCAGATGCGGGAATCGATTACTACTTTTTTCAATAAGTTGCTAAAAGCTTGGTAGATCGAGTCTGTAGACAGGACAGTTGATTGTAAGTCCTTCAGTCTTTAAAATAATAAACCAAGCATTCAGTACAGGCTGCGAGGTCAATTCTTCAATCCAAAATCTAAAATCCCAAATGGATTGACTTAGCAGCAGTATTGGGTAATATCTTCTCCACAAACATCGGCTAGGAAAGTTAAAGCGCGGAAACGCAACATCATCAACTGGTCGTAGACAGGATTCAGTTTACACATCGGGGGTATGTGGAAAAGTGTACGTCCAAATACCTGAATATCTCGTTCAAAGGGACATTGAGATGGGATAAGTTTGCACAACAACTTGGCTACTTTGGAGTCTTGAATTTCTATTGATTCTAGCCACTGGCGTACTGGACGCAGGATATTTTCGATCGGGCCTTGAAATTTCAGGTTTGTTTGTGGGGAAGCACTGGTGATGAAAGACATGGCTGACCTTGGTAAGAATTTCAAATTGGTGTTTTTCTTTGATGTCTTTATCATCCACTCAGTTAGGAATTGTTCCAGTGATGCAAATAGGAGTTATTTGTGATAAATTTTAGGGTTACTCGTGATGCAGCTCTCCGAGATTTGCGATCGCTCTCGTCCTAAGTTGTGATTTGCATCACTTTAAACTTTTTAGTCAAAGTTATACAAAATGTTATATTTTATACTGTTTATATACAGCTTTGATTAAAATAGAAAGTATGCAGGTCAAAATGATCTCAGTCCCGTAATTAAAGGTTGCCCTATGTCAGAGCTTACCTACAGTATTCCCATTCTCAGTACTCTAGAAGAACTGGAACAAGCCATTCAGCGCTACAAAGCTAGTGACCTCAGCGGTTCTGAACTCCTCATTCAGTGGGAGGCTATCCGCGATGCCTCCCTCAATCAGGCTTTGTCTGCTGCTGATGCTGATAAGGTTCCGGGCCAAGACAGCTACTAAGCAAGCCAAAATTTAAAAGATATTCGCCATCATAAAGACTTATGGAGGAAACCTATTTGGTTTCCTCCATATCTATAAAATTAAAGCGATCGGCCCCAGGAATTCAACCTGAGAAAAACACCAGCAAAAACCCACATAGATACAGCAGCAGCAAGAAAAAACTCTCAAAGCCGATGTTGCCAATGCCATGTTCTTCCCGACGTAACAAGCCCAAGAGTAGGATACCAGTCATCAGAATGGTTAGGGCAAGGACAAAAAGTTCGCTTTGGGTTAAAGCTTCATAAATCGATCCTTTCCCATAGGCTAAGTCGCACAAAGCTAAAACCAATACGTCGAAGCTATTGCCACCCAGGACGCCGCTGACAGCCAGGGTAAACGCCCCACGCTGCACGGCAGCTATGGTGGTCACGAGTTCCGGAAGTGAGGTTGATATAGCGGTGAAAAGACTGCCAACGGCATTTTCCGAAAGACTTGTAGAGTTGGCGATCGAAACTCCAGCTTGTTCGACGCCATATCCTGCAATGCCAAGAACGGCGGCAAGTAAAAAGAAACGCAACCACAAACTAATTAATCCTGGGCTTTCTGACTCCTCTGCTTGAGGTTCTTTGACAGTTGATTCCTTTGTCTGCTGTGGTTTCCACATCGGCAGATTTTGAGCCTCAGCTACCAGACGCAACCCGAAAATGTAAGTGGCTACGAGTGCGATCGAGGCGGGATGAATTCCCCACAAAGTAATTGATGGATAACCGATCGTCAGTAAAGGAATGGCTAATAAAACTATCAGCAGAGTTCCTTGCGTCAATGTTGCAGCGTCAGCAGCTGCGTATTCGAGATTTGCCTCCAGGTAAGTGATATCGGCAATTCCCAGAAAAGCTGTTTGGACGGCGATATCCCCTAGTGCATTGCCAATGGCTAGGTGTGGATAGCCTTCCAAGGCGGCGGTGACTGACGTAACAATCCCCGGCAAGGATGTGCTAAATCCCAAAAATAAGGCCCCCATCAGGGCTTGTCCCAGTCCGGTTTTTTCAGCTAAGCCCTCAGCGATCCCAGTCATCCAGAAGCCGCTGAGGCCAATTGCTAAAGCTGAGAGTAAAAAAAGAGCAATGTTAAACGCGAGCGATTGGTCAGCAAATTCTAGCATTGATATGATTTGTTTCTCTGTTGTAGTCTGAGAATCTGTTTGCCGCTCATTAGATATATTCTTGAAGAAGAGTTATTCTTAAGGGCAAGATCTAAAAGAGTATGGCAAACGGAGACAATCTGGAAGCAGAGATTAACCCATCTGAGGTTGTCGCATCGCCATTTGAGTCCTTTCTGAACGACTTGCATCTCAAGTACAAATCTCTAAACGACGGCAAGGTAGCGACTTACATCCCGGAACTGGCAAAGGTGAACCCTGATTTGTTCGGTATCTGCGCTCACGCGGTGGATGGTCGGGTTTTCGAGGTCGGCGATTGCGATCGGCTATTTACCATTCAATCAATTTCAAAGGTATTTGTATAGGGGATGGCCCTTGAGGAACCGAAAGAACCGAAATTGTCTGTTGCCATCGTTGGTTAAAATTTTACCGCAGATGAAGACAGATGAACGCAGATAAACGCAGATATGAGAAGGCGAATTTTTTAGGCAACCGATGGTAGTAGATTTCGTATTACGCTCTCTTTGTCTTAATTTTTCTGCGCTTCAGTATTAAGACCAAACATAAAGCACCAAACAAGAGAATTATAATCAATACGATAGTGAACTTGACAATAGACGAGGGTGTTGCTTTCGTTACTGGTTTTAGCGCAGGAAGGGATAATTCTACTAATAACTTATGGGCGGCAGTTGAGGGATGGATGTTATCCCAAAATAAATATTCATTTGGATTATCGCATATACTGCCTTTGATTAAGCAGGGTTTTGTGACATTCTTGAAACCTAATTTTTCTGGAGAGGCAATAGCTCCATTAAATATAGAATTAACATCAAGATATGTGATATTGATATCGTCGCTTAATTTTTGCTGCAAACCGTTTACAGACGCAGCTAATTCGGAGTTATGCTTCTTACTTAAATTGCTGAGTAAATGGGAACGTTCAATTATCCTAGTCCCTGGAAGCTTTCCTAAATCCGGCAAGTTAACCACGACGATATTTTTAGCGCCAACTGCGGTAAGAGATTTAACTGCTTTTGTTAAATTGTTGACTGGTGCGGTAGTGTCCGTAGCACCACCAAGGTAATCATTAGCACCAGCCCATATAATATAAAGAGCGATCGGATCGACGACGGAATTAGTGGCTTTAAAGCGATCGATCTGCGCTAGCACTCCTGGAGGTAATGCCTGAGAATCCCCTGTAGTAGCGCCTGCGTAGGCGAAGTTATTATTTAGATTGAGGGGTAATTTGAGCTTAGACGCCAGATATTCTACCCACACAGGGCCATTCGAGTAACGTCCTTGAAAATAGGGCGGACTTGTGGGGCTTTTCTTGTTGGTAGCTTTGAAGACATTGCCCATATCGGAGAGGCTATCGCCAAACACATAAATGCGATCGAAATTCTGTGCTAGAATCCCGCTCGGAGAAACAAAAATGATTGTTAATGCGATCGCAACTCCGGCAAAAATCATCCATAACCTTTTGATCGACATATTATTTGGGTCAGTATCAGTCGCTTTCTCCTTGTAGCAAATTTTCGAGAAAATGACTGGAGATTCTCAGTAACTTCTCAAGACCAGTGCCGTTATGCAAAATTCTGTTTCAAGGTACGGCAAATTTGACATACGATATAAATAACGTATGTCAAGAGAGACTTTTGGTATGAGAGCTAATCCAGGGGGAGAAATCGCTCCAGCAGAGGTATTTGGGCGGGATAAGCTAATCGAGCGCTTATGGCGGATTTTGGAGCGACAGAGCCTCGTCCTCAGTGCAGAGCGGCGGATGGGAAAAACCAGCATTCTCAAGAAGATGAGAGCGGAGGCTCCGGCGGACAAGTTACCTGTGTACCGCGACCTCGAAAAAGTGCGATCGCCCCTAGAATTTGCCCAGACTATTTTTGATGATGTAGAAAGCTATTTGAGTCGTTCCAAACGGACAGCGGCGAAAGCAAGGCAATGGCTAACTAATCTGACAGGTCTTGAGATTGGCGGTATAGTCAAATTCCCCGATGCGGTTGCAAATGAGTGGAAAACTCTGCTGACCAAAACCATCGAAGACTTAGTAGAAAATCAAGAACGCAAAGTAATTTTCTTTTGGGATGAAATGCCGTTGATGCTCGACAATATTAAGAAAAAAGATGGTGAAAGTGCAGCAATGGAAGTGCTAGATACATTGCGATCGTTGCGTCAAACGCACTCAGAATTGCGGATGGTTTATACAGGTTCGATAGGCTTACATAACGTCCTCACTTCCCTCAAACGAGCAGGGTATGCCAACCGTCCAACAAACGATATGAAAGCTGTAGACGTGCCACCATTATCACCTAATGACGCGGAGGAATTAGCGCGGCGACTGCTGGAGGGAGAAGATATCGAGACCGATGACATACAGACAACAGCTAAGGCGATCGCAACTGCTGTAGATGGAATTCCCTACTTTATTCATCATGTTGTTGACCATCTGATCGAAGAAGATAAAGCCGCAAATGTCGCCAGAGTCGATGCGATTATCAACACTTACCTCATCGATCCACAAGATCCTTGGGACTTACGTTACTACCGGGAACGGATTGACACTTACTATGCCAATGATGAAAAACAGTTAGTGCTGAATTTGCTGGATATTTTGGCAGGTACTGATACTTCGCTGCCGTTTGATGACTTGTTCAATTGTCTTGAATCTCGGCAAGTCAACCCAGACATTGAAAAAACAAGAGATGTACTGACGCTGATTCAACAAGACCACTATATTCTATTGCAATCTGATGGTTATTGCTTTCGTTTCCCGTTGATTAAATATTGGTGGCGAATGCACCGGGGGGTTAGATGAAAGCGACTTCTCTTTCCCGGTTCACTCCCAGTTTGATGAAGGCAGAAACGTTGGAAGCCATATTTGTCCAGCGTCACGGGTTAGCAGAGCATATTGTCGAACTTATTCGCGAAAGTGCGCTGACGCCATCGAAACATTACACACTACTAATTGGGCCGCGAGGTATTGGCAAGACGCACTTTGTTTCATTGGTATATCATCGCATCTGCCAGATGGATGATTTGCGCGATCGCATCTTAATTGCGTGGCTGCGAGAGGAAGAATGGGGTGTGACATCTTTTCTAGATTTGCTCTTACGTATTTTTCGGGCGCTTCAAGAAGAATATAACGATATCGAACTAGCAAAAAAAGTCGAATCGCTCTACTCGTCACCGGAAACCGCTGAGAGTAAAGCAGTTGTGATGCTAAGAGAATTCATCGGCGATCGCACGCTACTTTTACTTGTTGAAAACCTGGATGAATTGTTTGCCGGATTGGAGGATGAGGGGCAAAAAAAACTGCGTTCTTTCCTACAAGAGAGTTCCTGCTGTACGATTTTGGCAACAGCACAGAGTTTGTTTAATGGTGTCAAACTGCAAACTTCACCATTCTATGGATTTTTTCGGATTCGCTACCTCCAAGATCTGAGTGCTGAAGAGGCGGCGCAACTGTTGACGAATTTAGCCAAATTAAATGGCGAGCCCGAATTAGAATCATTTATCCAAACACGAACAGGACGCGATCGCATCCAAGCTGTGCATCATCTTGCTGGTGGAAACCATCGCATTTATGTAATTTTCTCGGATTTACTCACCCGCGAGTCGCTGGATGAACTGGTAGATCCTTTCATGCGGACGCTGGATGATTTGACACCTTACTATCAGGCGCGGATGGCGTGGCTTTCGCCGCAGCAGAGAAAGATGGTTGAGTTTTTGTGCGATCGCCGTCATGCTGTTAATGTTAAAGAAATTGCCCAACGTTGTTTTATTACTCATCAGACAGCATCTAGTCAACTTAAGGATTTGCGGGAGAAGGGTTATGTAAGTTCTGAAGCGATCGGACGGGAATCTTTTTACGAATTACGGGAAGTGTTGATGCGCTTTTGTCTTGAGGTTAAGAAACAACGCGGCGAACCGATCCGTTTATTTGTGGATTTTCTCAGAATTTGGTACACGCGAGAAGAACTGCAACAGCGATGGGAACGCTGTCTAGCTAGTAGTCAGGATAGTTCGACTTTGCACGGTACGTTTCTAAAATCATCCTTGCGGTTAGAAGATAGTCATCGCCATCAACAATCATCTCCACTTTCCCTAGAACAAGAATATCTGCGGCGATCGCTGGAAGCAACTGATAGCGAGGAAGACCCCCGCGTAGCGGCATATATTAAGGAATTTTTGGTTTGCTATGAGAAAAAAGACTTCCTACAGGGATTGCGATTGATAGAAAAACTGGTAGAAATTAGAGGTCACGAATTAGACTGGTTGTTGCAAGGAGCTTGTTTGGATGAACTCAAACGTTATGAAGAAGCGATCGCCAGCTATGACCAAGCCATAAAATTCAAACCCGACAAGCACGAAGCCTGGTATAACCGGGGTATTGCGCTAGGTAACTTAGGAAGATTAGAAGAAGCGATCGCCAGCTATGACCAAGCCATAAAATTCAAACCCGACGACCACGAAGCCTGGAATAACCGGGGTAATGCGCTAGGTAACTTAGGAAGATTAGAAGAAGAGATCGCCAGCTATGACCAAGCCATAAAATTCAAACCCGACAAGCACGAAGCCTGGTATAACCGGGGTATTGCGCTAG